>JAYEMD010000075.1:0-17166 GCA_034717895.1 Campylobacterota bacterium
TGCACAAGTTGAGTCTAAAGAGATTCCACAATTTAGAGCTGGAGATACTTTAAAACTTGGTGTTGAGATTAAAGAAGGTAACAAAACAAGAGTTCAGAACTTTGAAGGTGTTGTTATTGCATTAAAGGGTGAAGGTGTATCTAACACATTTACTATTAGAAAAATCGGTGCCAACGGTGTTGGTGTAGAGAGAATATTCCCATTATACTCTGACAGCTTAAAAACTATCGAAGTTTTAAGAAGAGGTGATGTAAGAAGAGCTAAGCTTCACTACCTAAGAGGTCTTAAAGGTAAAGCTGCTAAGATCAAAGAGCTTAGAAAATAATTTAAGTTTCTTTATTATGAAAAGGCAAGTGGAAACACTTGCCTTTTTTTATGTAAAATTATATAATAAATCATCATCTTAATTAATGGGGGAGTTATGCAAACAATAAAACTGGAAATTGAAGATTCAAAAGTTGATATTGTCTTAAATATTATAAAAAACTTAAAAGATGATATAGTTACAAAATATGAAATTGTAAATGATAAAAAAGAATCAAAAGACTTTATAGATATTTCCCAAAAATCACTTGAAAAAGTATGGGATAATGAAGAAGATAGTGTATATGACAAATTTCTCTAAATATGACATTGTGGTTGTGAAATTTCCTTTTGCAAGTAGTCTTAAATACAAAGCGAGACCTGCAGTAATATTATCTTCAAATATCTACAACCAAAATAGTAGAGATACACTATTAATACTCGCAATATCAAGTAAACTAAACAATAAACTTGATTTTGAATCAGAACTAATTGACTGGCAAACATCAGGACTCTTAAAGCCCTCAATATTTAAAGCCTCAATAGCAACTATTGAAAAAGAATTTGCGATAAAAAAACTTGGCAGCTTATCACAAAATGATATAAACAAATTAGAAAATCTAATATCTATAATTTGTTAATTTTAACATAAAGATTTTTTAGACATATGATAAAACTAAATAACTCACCTATCGAAAAGATCTCATTTAACGATAAAAGCTTCTTAGTAAAAAGAGATGACCTGCTGCACAAAGATTTTAGCGGCAATAAAGCAAGAAAGTTTCACTACTTCTTAGAAAATGACTTTCCAAATATAGATACACTTATAAGTCACGGTTCAAACCAGTCCAATGCAATGTATAGTTTATCGGTACTTTGCAAACTAAAAGGATGGAAGTTTATATACTATACAGACCATATCCCCTCATATTTAGAGCAAAACCCCCAAGGTAACTATAAGTATGCTTTGGAAAACGGGATGGATCTAAGGGTTCTGGGTTCTGGGTTCAGGATTCAGGATTTGGAAACTGAAACTAATGAACTGTTTATAAGTGAAGGGGGAGCGGTTGATGAAGCACAGTATGGCTTAGAGATATTGGCAAATGAGATAAAAGAGTATCAGCATAAAAACAATATTGAAGATCTAAAAGTATTTTTACCAAGCGGTACAGGAACAACAGCACTTTATTTACAAAAGTTTTTAGATATAGAAGTTTTGACAACTCCTTGTGTGGGGGATAGTGAGTATCTAAAAAAACAGTTTCAAGATTTAATAAAAGATGAACTACCCACTACCCGCTACTCACTACCCACTATTTTAAATCCCCCTAAAAAATTCCACTTTGGTAAACTATACAAAGAAAACTATAAAATCTGGCAAGAGCTAAAAAAGCATACAAATATAGAATTTGATCTGCTATACGACCCGGTAGGCTGGCAGACTTTACTATCCCACTACCAACTACCCACTACTAACTACCCACTATTATATATCCACCAAGGGGGACTAATAGGAAATGAAACCATGATCCAAAGATACGAAAGAAAAGTAAAATGAAAGTAGCAATAGTACACGACTGGCTTGTTACAAATGCAGGTGCGGAAAAAGTTTTAAAAAGCCTCTTGGAGATATACCCCCAAGCTGATGTTTTTACATTGGTGGATTTTTTAAATAATGAACAAAGAGAAGAGATATTAAACGGTAAAATAACCACAACATCATTTATCCAAAACTTACCTTTTGCAAAAACTCATTTTAGAAACTACCTGCCGTTTTTCCCAAAAGCCATAGAAAGCTTTGACCTTTCATCTTATGAGCTTATCATAAGCTCCTCATGGGCAGTTGCAAAGGGTGTAAAAAAAGCTAAAAACCAAAAACATATCTGCTATTGCCATACACCCGTAAGATATGCCTGGGATCTGTATGATGAATATACCTCAAGATTAAAACAGCCTAAAAAGTTCTTAGTTCAGCAGACACTAAAAAGATTGAGAAAATGGGATATAGATACCCTAGAAAGAGTTGATCATTTTATAGCAAACTCAAACTATGTGGCACAAAGGATAAAAAAAACATACGGTAAAGACTCAAAAGTGATATATCCCCCCGTAGATACACAAAAGTTTACATTATCTGTAAAAAAAGATGATTTTTATCTAACAGCATCAAGATTAGTACCCTACAAAAAAGTAAAACTTATAGTGGAAGCTTTTAATAAGATGCCTAATAAAAAACTTGTAGTTATAGGAGCAGGGGAGCAGCTTGATGAGATAAAAAAAATAGCAAAAGGTAATATAAAGATTTTAGGATACCAAAGTGATGAGATTTTAAAAGATCATATGCAAAGAGCAAAAGGGTTCATTTATGCCGCAATAGAGGATTTCGGTATAGTACCAATAGAAGCTATGGCGTGCGGTACACCGGTAATAGCACTAAATGTTGGGGGTACAAAAGAAACTGTTACAGATGGTATAAACGGCATACATTTTAAAGAACAAACAAAAGAGTCTATTATAGAAGCTGTAAACAGTTTTGAATCTATGAGCTTTGATCCAATTGAAGTATCAAACAGCATTAAAACTTTTAATAATCAAAGATTTCAAAAAGAGATAAAAGCCTATATAAATTAACTTTTCAGTATAATAATTACATTATTAAACATATAGGAATACCGCTTGAGTAAAACAATTTTTCGTGAGTATGATATTCGAGGAATCTATCCTCAAGAACTAAATGAGAACACTGTTAAAAAGATAGGATATTTTTTTGCTATGGAAGTAAAAGAAAAAGTATCAGATGCTAAATATATCTCAGTGGGATATGATGCAAGAACACACTCACCACAGCTTCAAAAGTGGCTTATAAGCGGTATCAACCATGCCGGCTTGGAAGTTTTAACCATGAGGCTTGTTCCAACACCTGTGAACTATTTCTCAAACTTTACAAGCTTTAACGGCAAAATTACGTCAGCTTCAATTATGATAACAGGTTCACATAATCCTCCTGAATATAACGGTTTTAAAATAACTATAAATAAACAACCGTTCTTTGGAGATGATATCTATACTTTGGGAGATAAAGTAATTCAGAGTTCTTTAGATATACCTGATAATTTTATCTCAGATACTATAAATGCAAAAGAGCAGTATATAAAATATCTTATAAATGAATTTAAAGGTTTAAACTTAGAAGATCACTCTTTTGTTTTTGACTGCGGTAACGGAGCAGCAGGAGCAGTTCTAAGAGAGATTTTAGAGGGTCTAAATATAGATTCAAAGATCATGTATGAAGAACCAGACGGAACTTTCCCAAATCATCACCCGGATCCAAGTGAAGTGGAAACACTAAAAGATATAAAAAAAGAGCTGGACTCAGGGAGGTATACGCTTGGGTTTGCATATGACGGAGATGCAGATAGAATAGCCGTACTCTCACCTAAATACAATTTCAAAGGTGATATTTTAGCACTGTTCTTTTCAAGATTTATAGATAACCCTACAGTTATAGGTGAAGTAAAATGTTCGCAAGTAATGTATGATACTATCAATAGTTACGGTAAAGCTATCATGTATAAAACAGGTCACAGTAACTTAAAAGTAAAGATAAATGAAACTAATGCTTCATTTGCCGCAGAAGTGTCAGGACATATATTTTTCAACGACAGATATTTTGGGTACGATGATGCTATATACAGTACACTTAGGGCTTTAGAGCTTGTAGCAGACGGTTTTGATTATGATGGTGAATATGAAAAACTTCCACAACTTTTTTCTACAGATGAGATAAATATTGATACTACGGAAGAAAAAAAGTTTACCACCATAGATAATCTAAAGAAAAAACTTTCAAATCCCCCTGCAGATTTTCCAAAGATAAAAGAGATTATAACAGTTGACGGTCTAAGGGTAGTATTCCAAGAGGGATGGGGATTAGTAAGAGCAAGTAACACTACCCCTAAACTTGTAACACGATTTGAAGCAGTTGATGAAAAGACCGCTTTGCTTTATCAAACAAAACTATTGGAGCTGCTAGATGACTAATATAATATTATGCGGTGGAAGCGGTACTAGACTTTGGCCTATAAGTCGTACTTTGATGCCCAAACAATTTGTAAAACTTTTTGATAATAAGTCACTTTTTCAGCTAACTGTTGATAGAAATTTAAAAGGGTGCAGTAAACAGTTTATAGTATCTAATCAAGATCAATATTTTTTAGCTGTAGATCAACTAGAAGAACTAAATAGCTCAATATTAAATATCAAAAATTTAAAATTTTTATTAGAGCCGATTGGGAGAAATACAGCACCCGCAATTGCATTGGCTTGTTTTGCACTAGCCCCTGAAGAGATAGTGTTAGTAACACCGAGTGACCACCTGATAAAAGATCAAGAAAATTATGAGAATGTACAACAAAAAGCAAAACAACTGGCATCAGAAGATTATCTTGTGACATTTGGTATAGCTCCGGATTCCCCTCAAACAGGATTTGGCTATATTGAATCTGATAATGAGAACGTAAAAGCTTTTCATGAAAAACCTGATATAGAAACCGCACAAAAATATATGAAAGAGGGTAACTACTATTGGAACAGCGGTATGTTCTGTTTTAAAGCCGGGGTTTATTTAGAGGAGCTAAAAAAGTATTCTCCCGAAATCTATGAAAAATCTTTTATAGCCTTTAATAGTGCCGTAAATAATGATCATATAAGAATAAAGCATGACGATATGTTTGATATTCCTGAAGATAGTATAGATTATGCAGTAATGGAAAAAAGCTCAAAGGTTAAAGTTATCCCTTCAGATATTAACTGGTCGGATCTTGGAAGCTTTGATTCTTTATATGAAGAACTGCCAAAAGACAAAGATGGAAATACTCTAAATATTAATCATGTAAATATAGACAGCAAAAATAACCTTATCTACGGTAATGAGAGAAAAATAGCAACGGTAGATGTAAACGATCTTATTGTCGTAGATACGGGAGATGCACTTTTGATAAGTAAAAAGGGAAGTTCTCAAAAAGTTAAACAAATCGTTAATGAGATAAGACAAAGTACGGAACTACACACTACACATTTAACAGTTCACAGACCCTGGGGTAGATACACGGTACTAGAAGATGCAAAACGATATAAGATCAAACGTCTTGAGGTTAAACCTGACTGCAAACTAAGCTTACAAAAACATATGCACAGGAATGAACACTGGATTGTTGTAAAAGGAACGGCAACGGTAACAGTAGGTGATAAGATAAAAACACTTAGAGAAAACGAATCCACATATATAAAAATGGGACAGATACACCGTCTTGAAAATCAAGGTAAATTACCTTTGATTATTATAGAGGTTCAAGTTGGGGATTATCTACAAGAAGATGATATTATACGTTTAGATGATGATTATAAAAGAGATTAAAAAGGGATAGTATGGATATAAATAAAATAGCACAAGAGGTATTTGAGATAGAATCAAAACAGATAGAGAACTTAACAAAACTATTAACAGATGATTTTAAAAATGCAGTAGACGCAGTATTAAAAACAAAAGGAAAGTTTATCATCTCAGGTATGGGCAAGTCCGGACTTATAGGTAAGAAGATAGCTGCAACTTTGGCAAGTACAGGTACTCCAAGCTTTTTTTTGCACCCGGGTGAAGCTTATCACGGTGACCTTGGTATGATAGAAAAAGAGGATATAGTTCTTCTGTTGTCAAACTCCGGTGAGACAGATGAAGTATTAAAACTTATCCCATTTTTAAAAGCACAACAAAACATAACTATCTCAATGAGCGGTAACCCCCTATCAACTTTGGCAAAAAATACCACTTACCATTTAAATATAAAAGTAGAGCAGGAAGCCTGTCCTTTACAGTTAGCTCCTACAAGCTCCACAACAGCAACACTTGTTATGGGTGATGCACTTGCGGTTGCACTTATGAAAGCAAGAGACTTTAAAGATAAGGATTTTGCGCAGTTCCACCCTGGAGGAAGTCTTGGAAGAAGGCTTTTAACTACAGTTGAGACTATTATGAAAAAAGAGAATCTTCCCGTATGTTCGAAAAGTGATCATATAAAAGATATTATTCATAATATCACTGACGGTAAATGTGGACTTGTAGTTATACTAGAAGATAATAAAATAGAAGGTATCATAACAGACGGTGATATAAGAAGATCTATGGAAACAAACGAGCAAAATTTCTTTACTCTAAAAGCAAAAGATATAATGTCTACTAACCCAAAAACAATAGATCAGACCCAAAAACTAACAACTGCAAGTGATATTATGAGTCACTCAAAGATAAACTCGCTTCTTGTAACCGATGAAAATGAAAAGTTTACAGGTATAGTTCAGATGTACGATCTTGGTATATAAAGGAATCAGTAAGTGACTATAAATAAAGTGATGTCAAACAACGTTAAAAGTAAGATCTTTGATGCTTTTAACAACTATTTTATACAATTTTCAGATTTTAACTACACTATTACAGATAAACCACAAGATAACAATATAGATATCTACCATTATCACAGACCGAATATAGAGACAAAACTAAAGCCAAACTCTATAGTAACCGTCCATCACGATCTTGAAGACACAGACCCGTGGCTTCATATGGATAAATTTATAAGCAGATACAAAGAGGCATCCCATATAGTATGTCTAAATACGATCCAGCAGCAAATACTAAAACAAAAAGGTATCACAAACACAACAGTGATACCTCACGGATATAAAGATGAAATCTTTGAAAAGAAAGAGTTGAGATCTTACAATAAGGAGAAAAAAATAACCTTGGGAATAGTATCCAAAAGATACCCAAGGAGAGTAAAAGGGGAAGCATATCTTTTAGAGTTGATAAAACGTTTAGATAGTGATAAATATGATTTTATCTTAGTAGGTGAGGGTAGATCAAAAGATGCTGCATTGTTAGGTCAGTACGGTTTTGATGTTGAGGTGTTCAATATGCTCCCCTATGACCTCTACCCGCAAGTTTATAAAAAAATAGACTTTTTACTTATGATAAGTTTATTTGAAGGGGGACCGGCAAATCTTCCTGAAGCATTGGCATCAGCAGTACCCGTTATCACAAAAGATATAGCAATGGCACACGATATGATCAAAGATAAACAAAACGGTATTCTCCTAACGGGAGATATAGAAGAAGATGCTTTAAAAATAGATATGCTCCATACAAATAACGGTGAACTGTTCAATAAACTACAACAAAATTTACAAGAAAAACAGGATATCCTTAGCTGGAAACAGGTGGTACAAGCTTATGAAGAAGTATATAAAAAAGCAGCAGGTATAAAAATATGAAACCAAAGATATTATTAGCCGATGATCTTCATTTTCATAAAAGAGGATTTAAAAGTTTAATTGAGTTTATTGAAAAAAAAGAACTTGAACACACTTTTATTAACCACCAACAAAAAGAGATGCTGTACAAGTACGGAAACTATCAGTCAACTCAAGATAACTTGCAAACATATTATGATAAGCTAAAAGATCTAAGTGACGATCAATTGTATGATTTTAGATACTCAACCTTTAAAGTATTTCCTCTAGTAAAAGCAGAGATACTAACATATGTTATGACCTTTAAAAGCTGGTACGATTCAAAGATAAGTTCAGATGAAAAGTCTATCTTTAAAAAACTTCTAAAAGAGAACAAACAGATACTTTTAGAAAATATGTCAGCAGCCCTTTACTGGATAGATTTTTGGAAAAAAGAACTTGAAAACTATTCCCACTACACACACTGCTGTGTATTTTCAGGTACACTTATCTATCAAAAAGCACTTATTCAAATAGCTCAAAATTCTCAATTAAAGGTTATGCTTTTTGAACATTTCTTCACAGGAAACGATTATTACTGTGAACATAAATACCAGCACCTGCCGAACAATTCAGATATAAAGTTTAAAAACTACTATCAAAATATTTTAAATACAGATCATCTAGATCAAACTGTATTGGAAAATGAAAAAACAAAAGCTATAAATAAAATAATAACAGCAAACAACAAAAATGTAAAACAACCAAAAGAGTCAAAAAAACTGACTTTCAAAAATGAAAATAAAACTCTTCTTATCTTGGGTCAGGTAGTAAATGACTTCTCAGTATTAGAAACAAGACTTTCAAATATCTCAACAATAACTTTTTACAAAGAACTTATCTCAAAAACACTTGAAAATACAAACTACAATATTATTTTCAAAGCACACCCGTGGGAGAGAAAAAAGGCAAATCTAAACACACCCCTTACCTACAATGAACTAAACTCATTTATAGAAGATACAAACTATTCAAACAGAGTTAAAATAGTAGAAGATCACAACCTGCAAACACTTTTTACCCAATCAGACCATATAGTTACACTTTGTTCTCAAAGTGCAATAGAAGCATCTTTTGATGGGAAAAAGACAGTTCAGTTTGGTGAGGCATTCTACGGAAAAAAAGGTTTTACCCATGATCTAAACAGTGTAGATCAATTTATAGAAAACATAGATAATCTAAATACAACCCTAACCCTTGAAGAGTATAAAGAGTTTGAGATGTTCCTTCTTAAAACCTTGCAGCTGCATTTGGTATCTATACATAACTCAGGTTTAAAAACTTTAGATGAGAAGTTTAAAACCACAAGAACATTATCTCTTGCCACCTCTACACCTACTCCAAATTTGGATAAACTAAATATTGTAGCACAAAACAATACAACAATAAAGTCATTTTTACAAAAACTAAAAAAAGTTCCCTTTATAGGATCATCACTTTTATGGTTTAAACACAATATTTTAAGATGGAAATAAAACAGTGAATAACACAGTATGGATAAATAAACTTTTTGACGGTTATGTTCAAGACTCATCTGTTCCCTTGTTATTTGAACAAAAAGATAGACTAAAAGAGAAAGAACCTGTTTTAAATCTATCTATCCATCCCCTTAGATTTGCTGATGATATCTTTTTTAACTTTCAGACGAATGATCCTAAGTTAAAAAAAAGACTACAAAAATATGAAGTAAACTATAATATTTTTTATACTTACGCAGATATCCAAAAAGCCTCATTTATAAAAAACGTAAAAAACAACACCATAAAAGAAAACTCAATTTTATTGATTGGTCAAACTCCTATGGATAAAACAGTATACGATGGAACTAAATATCTTTTACTAACAGATTTTATAACACAGATTCAAAATATCTCTAAAAAATATCACCATATATATTTCAAACCCCACCCATATGCAAAAAATACAAATAAACTCTTAAAAGAGCTAAAAAAATATATACCGAATATAAAAATAACCTACGATAACATCTATCATCTTTTATCAAACGACAATATCAAACATATAGCAGGACTTAATTCCAGTGTATTATATGAAGCTAAATACTTCAAAAAAGAGGTAACCTTCCTCTACAAGCCCTATTTTGATTTTGACAAGGAGGATATAGGAGTATACGGAAACTATTTTGATTCATCCTTTTGGGCAGATATTCTCCAAACAGACGATAAAAACATATCTATCCCTTTTAGTCCAAACAGGCTTAGAAAATCACTAAATGATTTTTGGGGCTATAGCCAAATAAGTGATGAGATCATATTAAAGGATATAATCAAATCAAAGATAAAATACCTCCTTATGAAATACTTTTAATGAATAGTAAAAAAACACTACTTATAACCTCTGTAGCTTTTTTTAGAGCAAGTATAGGGTGTATGCAAAGGGTAAAAAGGATGCTGGAGTATCTAAATACCCATACAGACCTAAAAGTGCTTTTTCTTGGAAGATACCTAGACAACGACACCACGCTTATTAAAAATATGGGCTTTGAACATATAGTTGATAATATAAATGATACCCAAGTAACACAGCAGCAGCTGGATGAAACACCAATTGTAAAAACAAAACATCTTGAAAAGTTTTATTATCATGAGTATAAAGTAAGGTTAAAAAGCTATTTGGAAAAAAACCATTTTGATAATTTGATGATAGAGTATATCACTTTAGATTATCTACTTATTGATCATATGGAAAACTACACAACCATAGTTGATACTCACGATCTAATGAGCAGCAGAACAGCATCATACAAAGAACATCACCAAGAACCCTCAATAGCTATAGAGTCTTTAGATGAAGAGGTAAAGATACTTTCAAGATACGACTATGTGGTATCTATACAGCAAAATGAGTATGACCTGTTAAATACAAAGCTTCCCATACAAAAAAATATTTTGGCACCCCATGCTATGGATATAAATAACCTTTACAAAAAAACAAAAAAGGTGACAAATATAGTATTTGTATCAGGACCTGCAAATTCACCCCATATAGTATGGTTTATAGAAAATGTTTGGAAATATTTTGAATCCCAACTTGGATTAAAACTATATATTTACGGTAATGTTATAAAAAACTTAAAACAATATAACAATATAGAAAATATCAATCTAATAGGTTTTGTTGAAGATCTTGAAGATATATATAAAGATGCACATATAGTAATAAATCCTGTACATTACGGAAGCGGACTAAAAATAAAAAACGTGGAAGCACTATGTTTAGGGATCCCCTTAATAACAACAACTGAAGGTGCCAACGGTATAGAAAACGGCATCAATAAAGCATTTTTATTGGCAAACAGTGTAGATGAGTGGATAAATGCCCTAATAAGTGTTATCATCTCACACAAGCTAAGAGACGACCTTTCAAACAAAGCTTTAGCCTACTCAAAAGAACATTTCGGCGATCAAAAATGCTACGGAAAACTGGCACAAGCCCTAAACGGGGAACTATAACAGATGAAAAAAATACTATTTGACGCAAGAGTCCTAAACCACAAATTCTACACAGGAGTAGAAAACTACACAAAAAATATCCTAGAAAATCTACTACAAGCTACCAACTACCCACTACAAACTATAAAAGCTCAACCAAAAACCAAAAACAAATACCTAAGCCACCTGTGGCTACATTTTGTACTTCCTTTTAAAAAAGCAGATATATTATTTTGTCCGGCAAATATAGCACCCGTTTTTATACCAAAAAACAAAAAGCTTGTCCTTACACTGCACGATGTGGCATTCCTAACCCAAGAAGAAAGCTTTTCAACAATATTTAGACTATACTACAAGTTTGTTATCCCCTTCAATATAAAAAGAGCAGACAAAATAATAACAGTATCAAACTACTCAAAAAGTCAGATCATAGAACACTTCCCATATGCAAGTGAAAAAATTGAAGTGGTACACATTGCAGCATCAGAAATTTTCAAACCTATAGAAAATATAAAAAAAGAAAACACCATACTCTACGTAGGAAGCCTAAACAAAAGAAAAAACTTCACAAGTATAATAAAAGCCTTCAATAGATTAATAAAAGATCAAAAAACTACCCGCTACCCGCTACTCGCTACCCACTTAAAAATAGTAGGCAACTTCTCAGATAACTTCCAACTAGACCAAGAAACACAACAATTACTAGAAGATGCAAAGAAAAATAAAAACATAATCTTCTGCCAAAATGTAGATGATGAAGAACTACTAAAACTATACAACAGCTCAAAACTATTCATCTTCCCATCTTTTTACGAAGGGTTCGGACTACCCGTCTTAGAAGCGATGAGCTGCGGCACACCGGTCATATGCTCAAACACCACCTCACTACCGGAAGTAGGGGGTGAAGCAGTACTATACTGCAATCCACACGATATAAACGACATAGCCCAAAAATTAAAACAAGTCCTATGCGATGAAAATCTCCAAAATACAATGATAAAAGAAGGCATAACCCAAGCCAAAAACTTCAACTGGCAAATAACAACAAAAAAACACATAAAAACCATAACCACAAACTACTAACTACCCACTGTAAACAATTTAACCAACATTATTGTACAATTCATCTTTAATTATTAAAAAGGTTATACAAAATATATGAAACATAATATTTTATTGGCATTCACCTTTGCCAAAAGAGATTTTAAAGAAAGATATGTTGGTATGGGGCTAGGGCAGTTTTGGTTTATCCTCCATCCAATTATAATGATAACAATATACACAATTCTTTTTGCGGGACTTATGCAGCTTAAACACGATGTAACAAACAACGCATATGCTTACAGTGTTTATATCGTACCCGGCATCATCGCTTGGACAGCCTTTAGTACCATTGTAAATAGACAACATTCTATTTTTACAGCTCGTGCAGGTCTTATAAAAAAGATAAACGTACCTGCTTATACATATCAGCTTAGTATTATTATAACAGAGTTTGCTATTTTTCTTTTGTCTATGGTATTAGGAATACTATTTTTAATAATAGTTGACTATCCACTTAGCTGGAATTTCTTATGGCTCTTACCCATAATGGTACTTCAAGTTATGTTTGCCTTTGGGTTTGGAGTGATACTCTCGCTTTTTTCACCGTTTATAAAAGACCTTAAAGTGGTAGTTCCCATAGTACTTCAACTATGGTTTTGGCTTACTCCTATTATATATATGAAAGAGATAACAGGTACAAAATATCCATGGATTCTTACATATAACCCATTTTACCAGTATGTACATCTATATCAAGATATATTTGTCTACTCAAAAGCACCTACAATTCAATCTTTGGTGACTATTACAATTATTTCAGTTGTTACATTAACTGTTGCCGGATACTTGTATAAAAAAATGGTTGGGACTATTAAGGATATAATATGATACAGTTAGTAGTTAGTAGTTAGTAGTTAGTAGTGGGTAGAGTGTAGTATGAGATGTGAGAATTTGGATGTTTGGAAGAGAGCTTGCAGGCTTAGTGTTGAAGTTTATAAACATTTTAAGTATTCAAAAGATTTCGGTTTTAAAGATCAGATTACTAGATGTTCATTATCTATTGGTTCCAATATCGCAGAAGGGTTGGAAAAAGATTCTGACAAGGATAAAATTAGATTTTTAAATATTTCAGAAGGCTCAATATCAGAGCTTATTACCCAAACATACATAGGAATAGAAATAGATTATATAGAAAAAGAGATTGGAATGAAATGGAAAATGAACTAAACGAATTATCAAAAATGATAAAAAGCTTAAAAAAAAGCATATTAGTTAAAGGAAGTTAAAATGAAGAAAAACTACCCACTACCCACTACTAACTACACTCTTAACTCTGAATACAATTGAAGGAAAAGTCTTGAATAAAAAATCCGTGTTATCCGTAAAAAATATCACTAAAATCTATAAAGTCTACAAAAGCAACTTTGATAGACTAAAAGAACTTTTTCTAAAAAAATCATACCATAAAGAGTTTGTCTCAAACAAAGATATCTCTTTTGACCTTTATGAGGGGGAAACACTCGGTATCATTGGTGTAAACGGAGCAGGAAAGTCAACAGTCCTTAAAATGATAGCAGGAGTTACAGAACCAACATCAGGAACTATTAATAAAAAAGGAAGAGTTACAGCACTTTTAGAATTAGGAACTGGCTTCAACCAAGAGCTTACGGGACTTGACAATATATACCTAAACGGCACACTTGTGGGTATGAGCAAACAACAGTGTAAAGAAAATGAACAAAATATCATAGACTTTAGTGAGCTAGGGGAGTATATCTACGAACCCATCAAAACATACTCCTCGGGTATGAAGATGAGACTTGCCTTTTCTATAGCCATATATTCATCTCCTGAGATACTCATTGTAGATGAAGCCCTTTCTGTAGGTGACGCACACTTTAGTGCAAAGTGTAAAAGGGAACTTACAAAAAGAAAAGAACAAAACATGTCAATCATCTATGTTTCCCACGACCTAAACTCTATGAAACTTCTATGTAACAGAGTACTTTTATTTAACAAAGGGGAGCTTGTAAAGCAAGGTGATCCTCAAGAGGTGGTAAACAGCTACAACTATCTTATCTCAAAACTAAATGACAAAGATGACAAAATAAAGATAAATGAAAAAGAAGATAAATCTTTTGGTACTTTTGATATAAAAATAACCTCTGCAAACATAAAAGGGAAAGATTCCCACAGTGATATAATAAGTGCAGGGGAGAGTGCATCTTTAGAGATACATATACACTCTAAAAAAGATCTCTCAAATATGACAGTAGGGGTACTTATAAAAGATAAGTTTGGTCAAAATATCTTTGGAACAAACACTTTCCACCATAATCTAAATGTAGATTTCCAAAAAGACAAAAGCTATATTTGCAGTTTTAATATGCCACTAAACATAGGAAAAGGAAAGTACAGCATAACAGCAGCAGTACACTCAAAAGATGACCACCTAACAAACTGCTCCCACTGGCTTGACAATGCTTGCAGCTTTGAAATAGCAGGTATAAAAGGTGATCACTTTATAGGACTTTCTAAACTATATCCCAATATAATATTTGAAGAAAAAAAGGAAAATGATGAATAAGATAAAACAATTTATAAAATCCATCCCCCTAGTAGGGTGGCTTCTAAGATGGAGCTATAATCTTCTAAGACTAAACAACATAAAACATACACTTTTTATACTACAGCAAACAGTTCTTCAAAAAGATAAAACAACAAAAGAAAATATCACAAAACTAAATAAACAACTCTTAGAAAATAAAAAACAATTAGAACAAAAAATAGAACAAAAACTACAACAACAAGCAAAACAATATGAAGCAAAACTAAAAAAATTACAAGATACTATAAGCAAGCACCAAAAACAACACGATGATATAGAACATATTATGAAAGAACATGTAAGACAACAACTGGCAACTCAAACCATCTATTTCCATCAAAAGCTAGATAACTACCTAACCTCAGAGGATAGAGATCAGAGTTCAGAGTTCAGGGTTCAGAATCCAAAAATTGCAAAAGATCAATTACAAAAAGATTACCTAGATAATTACTATCTAGCCTTTGAAAACAAGTTCAGAGGAAGCAGAGAATCCATCCTAAAAAGATACGAAGCCTACTTAAAATTCGTCCCATTACTTAATACTACCGACTACCAACTAGCAACTACCAGCTCAGCATTAGACATAGGCTGCGGAAGAGCAGAGTGGGTACAGCTTCTACAACAAAGAGGTATAGACTCACGAGGAATCGACCTAAACCCGGCTATGCTTCAAGTTGGATTTGATAACAATGTACAAAATTTAGAAGAAGCAGATGCTTTTGAATACCTTTCAAAATGTGAGGATAACACTTTTGATATTATCACAGCCTTCCATATAATAGAACATATCCCATTTGAAAAGCTAATAATACTACTGCAACATATAAAAAGAGTAGCCAAACCAAATGCAACAATACTCCTAGAAACACCAAATCCTCAAAATATCCAAGTAGCAGCCTGTAACTTCTACAATGACCCAACCCACCTAAACCCACTACCGGCACCCGTAATAAAATTCCTAGTGCAATACATAGGGTTTCAAAACGTAAAAATAAACTACCTGAATCCAAAAGAAATATTACCAACTACCAACTACCCGCTACCCACTGAAGCCCAAGACTACCTAATAACAGCAACAAATACCCCCTCACCAAATGATAAAATAAAAAAAAAATTCCTATTTGATCTGTCATTCTACCACAGAAAAAATCTAGGCACAGGTATCCACAAAGTTGTAGAGCATCAGCTAAAAGCCCTACAACAACTAGATCAAGAAGAATACGAATTCATCCCCGTATACCAAGACCACAAAAATAATCAATTCACCCCAACAGAAAATACTACCCACTACCCACTACTAACTACTAACTTAAAAAAAGGCGATATCCTTTTTTCATCAGACCTCTCTGTGTCAGACATCCAAAAAGCCATGCAAAGTGGCTTATATGAATCATACAAACAAAAAGGTGTAAAAATAGCCTTCTTAGTACACGACATACTACCTATGCAACACCCAGAGTTTTTCGCCCAAGGTCAAAAACGGATACACGAAACCTACATAAAGAATATAAGCCAAATATCAGATATACTTATAACAACAACCCAAGTAGGAAAAAAAGAACTAAAACAATACCTTGTAAATAACAACCTAAAAGTACCAAAAATAGAACCAATCCACCTAGGCACAAAAAAAACTACCAACTACCCACTACCAGCTACCAACTACCCACTACACACTACCCACTTTAATTTTCTAATAGTAAGCACAATAGAACCAAGAAAAGCCCATGCTCAACTTATAGATGCATTTGATATCATATGGAATGATCCAACACCAAATACAAAACAACCAACATTAACAATAGTTGGTAAAAAAGGGTGGATGGTAGAAGATACAATAGCTATGATAGAAAATCATCCTCTTCTAAACAAAAATCTTTTCTATAGAGAGTTCATATCAGATGAAGAGCTAAGTAAACTTTACCAAAAGTCAAACTGTGTAATAGTATCATCATACGCAGAAGGGTTCGGACTACCTCTAATAGAAGCCGCATCATACAACAAACCAATCATAGCAAGAGATATAGAAGTATTCAAAGAGATCATGGGTGATTACCCAATATACTTTAAAGATACAAAAGATCCACAAGATATAGCAGATAAAATAAACCACTTCATAGAAAACCAACAACAATTTATAACCCACAACCCACACCCAGCTAAGTGTCTAACTTGGCAGCAACACACAACGAAACTACTAGAAATATTAACGTAAAGTGTAATAAAAGTTCAGTTTTTGCGGTGAAAAGATACTCCTATCCTGTAGTCCTAGAGTATGTCATCTCTATTTATTTTTCCAAAGCGCCCTAAGCAGAGACTATCCTGTAATAATGGGGATACTAATAATAAGTGCCTTTTTAACACTTCTAGGGAACATAATAGCAGATCTAATTTTAATAAAATTAAACCCCAATTTTA
>JAYEMD010000076.1:0-3664 GCA_034717895.1 Campylobacterota bacterium
ATTTTGATTTTTAGGGATTAATTCTTGCCACTCTTTTAATGTATAATGATTGTTTATTTTTATTCTTTTTGCCATAAGTTATTATAGCATAATTAGTATTTAGTTATGTTTTAAAATGGTATTATATATGCGTTTGTTAAAAATAAAGCAAAGAATGGTGACCATTACTGGGTCA
This sequence comes from Campylobacterota bacterium, assembly GCA_034717895.1. Classification (GTDB taxonomy): domain Bacteria; phylum Campylobacterota; class Campylobacteria; order Campylobacterales; family Arcobacteraceae; genus JAIOSF01. The sequence continues at coordinate 176 of JAYEMD010000076.1, forward strand.
AGGCTTATGTAAAGCCTGTTATCCAAAACGGTGAGGTTGTTAAGATGACCTCATACAGGAAGCCTTTAAATGAATATGCTAAACATTTCATATCAAAGCTTTACGCTTTGCTTGTAGAGTATGAAAAAACTCACAGTGTTGATGAATCGGTTGCTTTTTTACAAAACTACCTTGACCAAAGGGGGCTTACTTATGATCAGTTTATAGACAGGCTCTCTTTAGGGAAAAGTGTTGCGAATGTTACTGCTATGAATTTAGATTATAAAAAATATCTAAACAGTCATGTGATATTCAAAGCAAGGTATATAGATACAGTAAAAAACGGTAAAAAAAAGATAGCGGTTCAAAATAAACATGACTGTGAACTTGGAAGATGGCTTGATACCGTTCAAAATGAAAGTTTTGCAAACACTCCGGCATGGAGAAATATATTAAAAAACCATGAACAGACCCATACTCTTATGGAGCAGTATATTCACGGTGCCTCAACAGGAGCATCTGAAGCGATGCTTGAGACATATCTAAAGCAAGCAGATGATTGTACCGAGGCGTTGTTTAACAGTTTAATAGAAGTAATTGATAATAGTGAGGAGTAAGATATGGAAACGAATGATTTAAAAATAGTAGATGTTGTAGCTATTGAAAATATGCTAAAGAGTTTGGCACAGGGTGACTTCTCACAAGATGATGTGGTTTTAATGAGTGATAAATATCAAAATATAGGGACTTATCTAAATAGTATAAAATCTCAATTAAGCAGTTCACTTGATAGTTCAAACAAGCTGACAGATTTTGTTGCACAGGGTAATCTTGATGAAAGAGTAGATACACTTGAATTAAAAGGAAGTTATGCAAAGATCCTTGATAATACAAATTATAATATCGATCTTACCGTTAGTGCATTTAGAGACTTTGGCGAAACTGTTGAAAAACTAGCAAACGGTGATATGAGTGCAAGGATAACAAATGAATATCTTGGAAATTTAGGCTATTTCAGAGATGTGGTAAATCGTCTGGCAGATAATATGCAGGAGATAGTAAATGATGCAAACCTGGCAACTAAAGCTATAGGTGAAGGTGAGCTTGGAGTAAGGATCAAGCTTGATAAATACAATAATGATTTTGTGATGATCCATGATGCAACAAACAAGACACTGGATATTATAGAAAATCTTATGCTTGATATAAATGAGAATATTACTAAAATGGGAAGGGGTGATTTCTCTTCAAGGATCGAAAATGAGTATTTCGGTAAATTCAATGAAACAAAAGCTTCGGTGAATGGTTTTGCAGATAATGTGCAAGCCACATTAAATGATATCAATGAAAGTCTTCTAAAGATCAAAGAGGGAGATTTTGATGCGGTAATAGATAAGGATTATGAAGGTGCATTTGAAGTAAGTAAAGACAGTATCAATGCTGTTGTAGGTATCTTGGATGATATTGTAAGTGAGATAAAAGAGGTTCTTTCAAAGATGAGTAACGGAGTTCTAACATCTAAAATAGAACTTGAATTGCCTGGAGAGTTTAACTCTATTAAGTTAAATACTAATGAATTTATTGATAATCTTACGCAGATGATAGAGAAAATAAGATCAAACTCTTCAGAGATGGGTGTTGCTTCAGGTGAGGTTAATTCAACTGCACAAGGTTTGGCAAGCGGTGCAGAGCAGCAGGCAAGTTCTTTGGAACAGACTACAGCTGCAGTGGAAGAGTTAAATGGTGCAATTAGTGAAAACAGCAATAATGCAGCCAAAACAAATGAGATTGCAAATGAAGCATCATCTATGGCTTCAAAAGGTGGGGAAGCAGTGGGACAAACTGTAGAAGCTATGGAAACTATCTCAGACAGGATAAATATTATTGAGGATATAGTTTATCAGACAAATCTTCTTGCTTTGAATGCCGCAATTGAAGCAGCAAGAGCAGGGGAACACGGTAAAGGTTTTGCAGTAGTTGCAGCTGAGGTTAGAAAACTTGCTAAAAGATCTCAAGTAGCAGCAAAAGAGATAAGTTCAATTACAAAGAACAGTGTTAAAGTAAGCTCAGAAGCTGGTAATCTAATAAGAGATCTTGTACCAAAAATAGAAGAGACAGCACAACTTATACAAAACATCTCAGTTGCCAGTGAAGAGCAGAGTAAAGGTATAGATCAGATCAATCAAGCAATGCTTGAGCTTGATAATATCACACAAAAGAATGCTCAAAGTTCACAAAGTCTTTCAAGTGCCGCAGAGGAACTTGACGGTCAGTCTAATGGACTTGTTTCTTTAATGGGCTTCTTTAAAACAAGTGAAGAGAACAACCATACGATCCTTACTCCAAATTCACAAGCATCTCAAACAGATGAGGTGATGGATCTTAGAGAGTTCAGCAGATTTGAAAGTTAGAAAATATTAATAAAGTTTAAAGGATTTTACAATGGAACTAGAAGATATCCTTTTTGATCTCGATGATGAGGAGCTTATAAACAGCGATGGGGAACAGTACTTTTTATTCCTAAGCGGAGGTGATATATATGCATTGCCGGCTTCAAATGTTATAGAGATCGTAGAGTATCAGCATATTACAAAAGTACCGAAACTTTTCTCTTTTATAAAAGGGATAACCAATATTAGGGGTGAGGTGATCGGTGTTGTTGATCTTTTAAACAGATGCGGTCTTGGTGATACGGAGATAACGAATAGAACATCACTTGTAATTGTCAATACGACACAAAATGATAAAAAACAAACCGTGGCATTGATGATAGATGAGATATATGAAGTGGATGGTCTTGATAATGATAGTATCAGTTCAGCACCTTCATTTGGTACAAAGGTAAAAAGCTCATTTATCAAAAATATTGCAAGATATAATAAAATGGAGATCACTGTACTTGATTGTGATACATTATTGAGTATAGATGAACTATCCAGGATTAAGGATTGATTATGGAAGATTTAAACTCACACTTAGAAGTTTTGGATGATGAAGAGGAGATAGATCTTGTAAAGCTTGTATCAACAGATGCAAATGATGCAAATCAGTATCTTCTTTTTCTAAGTCCGGAAAATAGATATTATGCAATGAATGTATCAAAAATAAAAGAGATAGTAGTATATAAAAATCTTAATGTAATAAAAAATTATGATGATAGTTATGTTATCGGTACGGCAGATGTAAGGGGTGAGCTTCTTACATTGGTTAATTTTGATAAATGGATGGGGTCAAAAGTATATGAGCAAGGCGATTATGAGTTTGTGATCATATTGAATTACGGCGGTCATAAATTTGGACTTATTGTGGGAACCGTGGAATATATTGTAACTATAGAGCCTTCACAGATGCAAGGAAGTACAGCAGGAGAAACAAAATCAACATTTATCCCAAATTATGCAATAGCAAAATCTAAAACTAACCAAACATACCATAGAATATAACTTCAACTACATTTACAAAGGATTACCAAATGGGTGAGTTAAAAATCCAATATTCTGATAAAAAAGT
>JAYEMD010000077.1:0-16865 GCA_034717895.1 Campylobacterota bacterium
TTTAATTGCTGGTGGTGGATTGTATGAGACAGGTGCTGGTGGATCTGCTCCTAAGCATGTTGATCAATTCTTAGCTGAGGGTCACTTAAGATGGGATTCATTAGGTGAGTTCTTGGCACTTGCAGAATCTTTAAGATTCTTAGGTCAAAAACACTCTGATGATAAATTAACTGCATTAACTGCGGCACTAGATGTTGCAAATGACGGTTACTTAGATAACTCTAAAGAGCCTTCAAGAAAATGTGGAGAGCCGGATAATAAAGCTTCTCACTTCTTCGTAGCACAATACTGGGCTAAAGCGTTAGCTGAGGGTGATAACGCTGAATTAGCTGCTAAATTTGCTCCTGTTGCAAAAGCGTTAACTGAAAATGAAGAAACAATTATGGCTGAGCTTTTAGCTGTAGAGGGTCAACCTCAAAATGTTGGTGGATACTTCCATCCAAATGATGAGTTAGCTTCTAAAGCGATGAGACCATCTGCTACATTAAATGCAATTATCGACAACATCTAGTCTTAGATTGAGATAAATTATTTAAAAGCCAAGTGGAACTCCACTTGGCTTTTTTATTTCCTAATTTTCTAGATTATATATACTTTCTATAAAGTTATAAATTACTTCTTGTAACTTATCAACACAACTAGATATTATTTACTTGACTATTATTCAATATTAATCATTTTTAGTCTATAATATTAGACTATTTACATTAAATTTAAACGTGCTATTATGTGTAAGGCTAAGTATTTATATAAAAACTAAATTTAGTTTTTATATTAGTACTTAACACATAGCACGACAAATAAAGGAGAATCATGAGAGGTAAAAGAGTAGGAATAGTTGGAGTTGGTAACGTTGGTTCAACTTGTGGTTATATTTTAGCGATGAGCGGTTCTTGTCATGAAGTTATTTTAAGATCAAGCGGTAACCCTGATAAAGCTAAAGGTTTGGCACTTGATATGTCTCAAGCGGTTCAAGCTGCAAGAATGCATACGGTTGTAAAGCATGCACAGGAACCTTCAGATCTAACAGATTGCGATGTTATCGTTATAACAGCGGGAAGCCCAAGACTTCCGGGTATGAGCAGAGATGATCTATTAGTTAAAAATGCTGAGATCATGAGAAAGAATATGGCGGATATACAAAAGTATTCACCAAATGCTATTATAATACCAGTTTCAAACCCTCTTGATGCTATGGTGTACGTTGCACTAAAAGAATCAGGATGGGATAGAAGCCGAGTTGTGGGTATGGCAGGTATCTTAGACAGTGCCAGAATGGCTCATTTTGTATATGAGCAGCTAGGATACGGTGCAGGACAAATAAGATGTAGCGTTATGGGTGGTCACGGTGATGATATGGTTCCGCTACCAAGATTCTCAACTGTTGCGGGAGTTCCCCTAACAGATCTTCTAACTTGGGAAGAGATAAATGATATTGTTGAGAGAACAAAAAGGGGTGGAGCTGAAATAGTAGGACTTCTTAAAGACGGTTCTGCATACTACGCACCTGCAAAAGCTGCTGCACTTATGGCAGAAGCAGTTCTAGGTGATACAAAGCAGATCTACCCTTGTGCGGTTATGCTTGACGGTGAATACGGTTACAGTAATGTGGTAAGTGGTGTTCCTGTTATGATAGGTGCAAATGGAGCTGAAAAGGTTATTGAAGCAAATCTAAATGATGATCAAGACAGAAAATTTGCTAAATCTGTAGGAAGTGTAAAACAACTTATAGATGCACTTTATGAAAAAGGTTTTTATACAAGATAGTATAAGGTTTTAAAATAAAAAAGGCACATCTTAGGATGTGCCTTTTTTTATAGTTCTATAACTCTTTCAAACATCTCTTTTATCTCTATTTCATGTGATATTAAAAATATCTGTCTATACTGCTCTTTTATTGTATGAAAAGCTTCTAGTATCTGCAAACGCCTAGCCTCATCCTGAGATCCGAATACTTCATCAAAAGCTAAGAATCCAACACTGCTGCTTCCATTTAGTTCAGCTAACGTTTTTGATATAGCTATACGAAGTACTAGATTTGCAAGATCGATTTCCCCACCGCTGAATCTATCTATGGGATATTTTACACCCTCGTCATATATATAGAAATCAAAATCATTATTTACTTCTATATGCTGATATTTTCCTTTTGTGATTGTTGTATAAAGGTTGGAAGCTATATCTGATATACGAGGGGCAATTTTACCGTTTAGTTTTGTTTTAAAGCTTATAAGACTTGACTTTATCTTCTCATAGTCTTTTAGATCATCTTTTTTTGTTTGAAGTTTGTCTAAATGTTTTTGATTGTTAAGAAGTGTAGTTTTGATTGTTTTTATCTGACCCTCTATTTTTGCAATACTTACTTTTATCTCATTTAGTTGTTGTGCTCTTTTATCTTTTTGTTTTTGAAGCTCTTCAAACTCTTTTGTTTTTGCAAGATGCTTTTTATTATCGTATATCACTTCATTGTATAGAGTTTGTTTATCTTCATGGTTTTTTTCAAGTTCTTTAATCTCTTTTAAGAGTGTATCTATATCTTTTTGTATCAAAGGTAGTCTTTGCAGTTGTGTTTGAAGTTTTAATAGATCTTCATATTGTACCTTTACGGCAGTATACTTATTTTGAACTGTTTTATGTGATTTTTCATCATAATTATATTGTTCAAGCAACTGAAGTTCTGTTTTATTCTGCAACCCTTTTATCTCTATTTGTTTAAAGTACTCTTCTACTTTTTTTAGATCTTTTTGTTTGCTTTGAATGATGCTTATGTTTTTTGTAAGCTCTTGATGGAGTGTTTGTTTTTGTTTTAGTTGTATCTCGTATTTGTTTTTTTGCTCTAATACATGCTCAAGCTGTATTTTGTGTTCTTTTATTTTTTGCTTATGTGTCCCTTCTACTATTTGATTTAATGAACTTATTACATTATCATACTCTTCTATCAGTGGTCTTGTACATATGGGGCAGTTTGATTCTTTTCCAATTCTTTTAAGATTATCTATTTTTGAGTTTGTTTCATCTATTATTTTTTCCTCACCGGCAATTTGTGCTAACAGCTCTTTTTCTATAGTCTGTTTTTCTATGATATTATCTTGAATATGGGCAATATTTTCATTTATGTTTTTTGCATCAAAGATATGTTTATCATACATAAGAGATTCTTTTTCAAGAAGTTTTATATCATCTTTTGCTTTTGTATATTGAATACGCAGTTGCTCCTGCTCTTTTAAAAGACCATCTTTTTTAAGAGCTTTCTCTTTTAAAACTTCATGTTCTTTAAGATCGTTCTCAATTTTTTCAAACTCCTCTTTTACCCCTTTTTGCTTCTCATGTTCTTTTTGTTTTAATTTTAGTTGATTTAGTTCCTCTAAAAGCTTTTTATTGTTTGTTTGTTTTGAACTAATGTTGTTTTTTATAAGTTCCAAGGATGAAAATAGATTTTGCTTTTTCTCTTTAGCCTGCACAAAGTTATCAAGTTCTTTTTTTATATGAGTCTCTTTTAGTTTTTGTTTATTTAGTTCTGTAGATTGAAGTTGTAACTCTTTTTCTAAAGAGCTTTTTTCATTTGTAAATTGATCTATCTGTTTTTGTTTTAAGGTAAGTTCTTCATTACTTAAAAGCACCTCTTTAAAGGCTTCAAGATCTCTTTTTATCTGTCTTGATTTTTCAATAAGCTCTTTTTCTATAAAGTCTATTTTTTCAAGACCCAATAGTTTTCTTATCATTTTTTTTCTATCTTCATTTTTTAGTGAACTTAAACTTGTAAGCTCTTTTTGTGAGGCAAAAAGTGTATGGATAAAAGCATCTTTTGACATCTTTGTAAGTTTTATTATATTTTGGGTTACCTCTTTTGCTCCACTTACTATTAGCTCTCCGTTTTTAAAAAGTTTTGCAGAGGCACTTAATGTTTTACCCCTGAATTCTCTTATGATTTTATACTGAAGATTTTCAAACTCAAATAGAAGTTCAACTACTACAGGTTCTTTTGTAGTAGCTGATGAGTTTCGTATTGTTTCTTTATACCCTTTTGTTTTTAGTTCACCGTATAGTGCGAAGAGTATAGATTCAAATATTGTTGATTTGCCGCTTCCGTTTTTACCTATAATTCCTACAAGCCCTTGATCGAACTTTATAGTAAACTCTTTGTATCTTTTAAAGTTTTGCAGGTGAAGATCAAGCAAAATCATCATTTGTCTCCTCATAGGTTCTAAAAAGTTCCTGTACTTTTTGTTTTAGTCTTTCATTTTCCTCTTTGTTACTGCTTTGATCTTTGATATGCTCTAAAAAATACTCCTGTAAAGATACAGCCTCAATATCCTCTATATAGTCACTGTTTTCATCTTTTTTAAACTCTCTTTTTATTGTAACACTCATACTGTTTTTAAAATGTTCTTTTATAATATTGTTTGAGATATCTATAGATTTTGAGGGGGTGAGGTTTTTTAAAGTTACTTCAACTATGGCATCCTTGCAGTCACTTGTATCGATATCCTCTATAGAGTTTTCAAAATCATCACAGTTTATTGTTTTTGATACAATAGGCCGTATCTTTATAGCATTAAATTCTACGTTTAGTTTATGGTTAATCTCAAGTTGTATAAAACCTTTTGAGTTTCTTTTGTCATTTAGGCTTGTTCTCTCACTGCTTCCACTGTAATATACATTTGTATATTTCCCTACACTTCCAAACCCGTGCCAATGACCAAGTGCCACATAATCCATATCATTAAATATATATTCTTTATTTGTAGGATATACCCACTCTCCAAACTCCTCCATCAAATACCAAGCCCCTACGGAACAGTGAAGCATCATAATGTTTTTTTTCTCTTTATTGATATTTTGTTCACATTTTTCTATCTCTTTATTTGCTTTTGATTCATCGTTCATATGGGGCAGGGTGTGGAAAATCACATCATCAAACTCTATTTTCTTATATTTTTGATCATAGGAGGTGTATATATTGTCCAAATTGTCAAATATTTTAAGAATGGGACTGCTTAGATTTGTTCTTGGTGTTTCATGATTTCCGGCAATGATAATAAAAGGTATATTTAGATCATCTATAATCTTAAATTGTTCAAGGGCAAAAGTGATTGCTCTGTTGCTTGGACTTGTTCTGTGAAAAAGGTCGCCTGTATGGATGATATAGTCTGGTTTAATATTTTTTATCTCTTTTACAATAGCACAAAAGGCATCATAAAAGTCTGCTTCTCTTTGATTGATGTTATTTTCATTGAGTATATCAAGATCGTTGAATCCTAAATGTGTATCACTAAAATGTATAATCTTCACAATATATCCTAAGTTATTATAGTGATACATTCTACGAAAAAAACAGTTACAATGTACTTAACTGTCTGATAACAATATATCGGCTTATGAAAAGTGTGATATTATTATATCTTGTACTTTTTTTGCATAATCATCATCAATAATATTATTATATTGTTTATGTAAGATAGGATATTCTGTTAAGAACTGCATCTTCATATTGCTGTTAAATAGAAGATTTTTAGATATTAGCTCACCTTTTTGCTTAAGATATCTATCTTTATTTAAGAGCTCTTGATCGTTTTGTACAAAATCGTTCAATGAACGTGTAATCGCACTTTGCTTTATTAGCTCATCAAAATCTTCTTGGGATTTTATATTATTGATATTATCTATAAAGAGCATAAACTGTATTCCCACAACATCATTTGGATCAATTACAAGATTTAATTGTTGCAGTTTGTTCTTTGTCTCTTCCATATCTTGTATGGTTTCAAATACTAAATTCCCCAATGTAACTTGATAATACAGTATATATGAGGTTGTATGTTTAACAATATTTTCTCTAGAAAAGTGTTCATTTATCTCTTTTAAATAATTCATGATGCAATTGTATCTGTTGTTTGGTAATAGACCCTTTAATAAAGATTTTAGTTTTTTGTTAAAAATAATTTAAAAGTAGATATAATATTTTTAGTACGAAATTGTAATCAAATTGGTATTCTTTAGTATTATCATCTGTTTAAATTACTTTATAAAGGGGACAGTTAATGCAGCAATATATCTTAGCATCTATAGTAGCTCCACTTATTTTTTCTTTAATTCTGCCTTTTAATAGTGTAAGAATAAGGAACATATCCACATATATTTTTACCGCTTTTTTAGCTTTTATAAGTGTAAAAGTATTTTATGCAAGTGAATTGATAAGTATAAACTTATCTCATACGGTACACAGTATCTTTGTAGGTTTTGATTTTATTCTCTTGGGATATTTTATCTATCAGGGGTTTAAACATAAATATAAATCGGTAATTATGTTAGCAATAGTGCAAACAATACTTTTTATAATATTTCTTCTTATACCCTCTTCAAGCAGCTCTTATGATATAGTGGTTGATAAAATATCATCGGTTATGCTTTTAGTTGTAAATATAGTAGGTGGAATTATTATAATATACTCTTTAAAATATATCCAAAGTGAAGAGTTTAAAGATTGTAAGAAAAATCTTTTTGTAGCCATATTATTCTTTTTTATAGGGGTTATGAATCTTATTGTAACAACAAACAATATAGAGATCTTCTTTTTAGCATTTGAGCTGACTACTCTTTGTTCTTATCTTCTTATTAGATATAGAGGTGATGAGGTTGCTGTAGATAATGCTTTAAGAGCACTATGGATGAACCAAATAGGGGGAGTGGCTATACTTATAAGTTTGATAGCTTCCGTATATTATTATGAAACATATTATTTTGATACATTGATAGCAAATGCAGATCATCTTTTCTTGATACCTTTGGCTTTTCTTATTATATCAGCTTTTGTAAAAGGGGCATCTATCCCTTTTCAAAAGTGGCTTTTAGGTGCTATGGTAGCTCCCACACCCGTTAGTGCCATACTTCACAGTGCAACTATGGTAAAAATTGCACCCTATCTTATACTAAAAATTGCACCTGCTTTTTCACCGATTTTGTCACTATTAACAGTTCTATTCGGTAGTTTTGTATTTATGGCAGCTTCCATTATGGCACTTAACAAAGACTTTTTTAAAGAGATACTGGGACTTTCAACCATAGCACTTTTAGGTCTTATGATGGCAGTAGCTGCTTTTGGTACACCGCAAGCTGTTGATATAGCTTTGATACTTATTGTATTTCATGCTATCTCAAAAGCTTTATTGTTTTTGCAAGCGGGTATATTAGAAAAACAATATCATTTAAAATATCTAAAAGATATAGATCATCTTCTTTCAAGATCCAAGCTTACCGTATTTTTCATCATAATAGGTTTTGCATCGTTGACATTGCCTCCATTTGGGGCATTTATAGGAAAGTTTGCAACTATTGAGATGTTTGCTTCAAAGTTGGATGAAAATATTGTATATATATTCCCTTTGCTGTTTATCTTGATGGGATCTGTATTTTTAACACTTTTATATTTTAAAGTTGTCACAAAACTTTTAACGCAAGATGATACCGTTGAAACAAGTGTAGAGGAGAAGATACCCTTAACTTATATTTTTACTTCATCTATGTTAAGTATCTTGTTGGTATTTGGGGTATATGAAGCTTATATATATGATTTTATGGGCAACTTAGAGATAGCTATAGCCGCATCTGTATTTGTCTTGACTTTTGTGCTTCTATACTTTTCAAAATATAAAAAAGCACATAGAGTAAAAGAATACAATTGCGGTGAAAAAGATAACGTAGAGCTTGGTGCATTTTATTTTAATATGGATGAGAAACACCAAAAACTAATAACAGCTATTGCTATACTGTTAATATCACTAATTATTATAGGGGGTATCTAATGACACATTTTATCCTATGGATATTTATACTTCTCATACCTGTTTTGGGCGGTTTTATATACGGTTTTGAAAGGGTGGTTCGAGCTAGGATGCAAAACAGACAAGGGCCTCCTGTGTTACAGCCTTTTTACGATATGTACAAACTTCTTGATAAGCAGCCTTTTATGGTAAACTCATATCATATAGTTTTTGCTTTAGTTCATATGATAGTTCTATGGATAGCAGTTGCTATGGTAGTTCTTGGGTTTAATCTATTGTATATAATCTTTATACATCTAACTGCATCTATATTTTTAGTTCTGGCAGGATACAGTGTAAGATCGGTTTATTCACATCTTGGCTCAAACAGAGAGCTTATGACAATAGTTGCTTACGAACCTGTATTGATACTTATAGCAGTAGGATTTTATATGGTTAACGGTACTTTTGATACCTCTTTTGTTTGGAACAGCGGTTCAAATCTTTTAAGTATGATACCTCTTTTTTTAGCACTATTGTTAATAACACCGATAAAATTAAAAAAGTCACCTTTTGATGCTGCGGAAGCTCATCAGGAGATAGTAGGCGGTATAGAGATAGAGTACAGCGGGGTATTTTTTGAGATACTCTATATGGCAAAGTGGATTGAGTATATCTTTATCTACTCCTTAGTGTTTTTATTTGCAGGAGATAGCTGGCTTCTTGGTGTAGTCTTATTTGCTTTTGTATTTTTAATGGTAAATTTAGTAGATAACTCAACGGCAAGGATAAAAACAACACAGCTTGTAAAAATAACTTTAGCTATAGGTGTTACCCTTGGAGTTATAAATATTTGGGGGCTTAGTTATGTTTAGTTTTAAAAATTATAGAAAAAAATCACCTTGGATATTACACTATAACGCTGGAAGCTGTAACGGCTGTGATATAGAGATACTAAGCTGTTTATCTCCCAAATATGACCTTGAAAGATTTGGGGTGATAAATACGGGAAACCCTAAACAGTCTGATGTTTTTTTAGTAACGGGTCCAGTAACATTTAGAAGCCGTGAACGGATTGTGGAGCTTTATACCCAAATGCCAGAGCCTAAAGTTGTAGTTGCTGTTGGAAGTTGTGCTTGTACGGGTGGAGTTTTTAGAGGGATGTACAATGTTGAGGATGGAATTGACAGATATATCCCCGTAGATGTTTATATCCCCGGATGTGCTACTACACCTGAGCTTATACTTGACGGTGTGGTAAAGGGGCTTGAGATACTTGATAGTAAAACAAAAGAGATAGAAAGGCCTTTTAAACTTTTTAAAGATGAAGAGATTAAAAACGGTTCAATACATAGAGAAAATATGGCATTAGGAGTTAAAGATGATAAAGAGGATTGATTCCACATTGGAACATATAGTAGATGATATAGAAAATTTCTATAATAAAAAACTGTATCATTTTTTAACACTAAACGGTGTAAAAACAGATGAGAATAGTACAGAGATACAATGGATATTTTATAAATACGGTTCTATGGATGAGATCACTATGTTTGTTTGTTTAGTAGATCAAAATGATATTATCCCTTCCGTTACTCATCTTCTTCCCAATGCTTTTATCTCACAAATGGAGATAGTAGATATGTTTGGAATTAAGGTTGAGGGAAGTAGTAAAGGTTTATACCTTGATGAAGATTCAGAACAGATGCCTTTAAGCAGCTGCGGAGTATAAAAATGGGTAAAAAAACGATAAATATACCACTTGGAAGTCAGCATATCTCACTTTTAGAGCCTGTAAAGTTTAAATTTGAGTGTGAAAATGAGAAGATAATCGGTGTGGACAGTGATGTTGGATTTGTACACAGAGGGATAGAGAAAGCTTGTACTACAAAGTTCAAATATGATTCTATAGGATATGTTGTAGCAAGAATATGCGGACTTTGTGCCATAACACACTCCCTTGCATATACAACTGCTGCAGAGAATTTAATGGAGGGTGAGATAAGTATAAAAGCTAAATATCTAAGGATGCTTTTGGTTGAACTTGACAGAATACACTCCCATATGCTTTGTTTGTCACATACGGCAGAAAATGCAGGCTTTGAAGCTATGTTTATGCAGATAATGGGGGATCGTGAGTATGTTATGGATCTACAAGAGAAACTTACGGGAAATAGAGTACAGTTTGATTTTATAAGTATTGGCGGGGTAAACAGAGACTTGACTACAGATATAGCAAAAGATATAAAAACAAATCTTGCACTTATTAGAGATAAAGTAAATGAATATATAGAGGAGTTTAGTAATAACTGGAGCTTATCTTTAAAGTTTGAAGATATAGGAAAGATCACTTTAGATGAAGCTTATGAATATAATGCAATAGGACCATTAGCAAGAGCAGCAGGGATTGCAACTGATGTTAGGGCAGAGTCTGATTATCTTCCATACAGCGATATAGGTTTTAAGATTCAGACTGCACAAAACGGGGATATTCACAGTAGAAACATAGTAAGATTAAACGAAGTTTTAAACTCTATAGAGATGTGTGAAAATATTATAGACGGTCTGCCTAGCGGTGATATAATGACCAAACTAAAAGGTAAACCAAACGGTGAGTCTATAGTAAGACTTGAAGCACCAAGAGGTGAATTGATGTACTATGTAAAAGGAAGCGGTAAAGCTATGTTAAATAGAGTTAGGATAAAAACACCTACATTTTCTTGTATACCTGCTTTTATGGAAGTGTTTAAGGGTTCAAACTATGCAGATGCACCGGCGATATTGGCATCGTTTGATCCATGTTTGTCTTGCACGGCAAAGTAGGTGAGATATGAAAGTTTCAATTAACAAAGCATTTAAAAATCTTTTTCAAAAGCCTCAAACTATTAAGTATCCTTTAGAGCCTATAAAAAAGCCTGAAGGTTACAGGGGTCTTATAGAGTATGGGGAAGAGCATTGTATCTATTGTTTAAAGTGTGAAAAGGTTTGCCCTCCAGGAGCAATTCTTTTTATCCCTACGGATACTCCAAGTGATAATGAAAAGAATAAAAAAGGTTTAGAGTATAGATACAATGAACATCTGTGTATTTACTGCGGCGAGTGTGTAAGAGCCTGTCCAAAGCCAGATGAAGCACTGTGGCAAAGTGAAAAAAAGCCCTCAATCGGCGTAAAAAGTGATAGGGTAAATGATGACTGGTTTGAAGTGGAAGAGTTAAAAAATATTAAAAAAATACCAAAAAGTAAAGGGGAATAGTATGAGAGTAGTAATAGCAGGCGGCGGAATAGCAGCGGCATATGTGGCTAACAACATTAAAAAACAAGACTCATCAGTTGAAGTATTAATATTAAGCGATGAAAAGTATCCACCTTATGACAGGATACATCTGTGCAGACTTGTAGATGACAAAGAGGATGTGGAGGGGATAAAACTACCTATAGATCCAACAGTTAGTATACAACTAGAGCAAAAGATTATTGACATAGATCCTGAACAAAAAAGGGTTTATTCACAAAACTCTATGTTTAGTTATGACAAGCTGATAATTGCTACAGGTTCAAGACCTACCACACTTTTTGATATAGAGGGGATTGAAAATGCAGCTGTATTTAGAAGTGCAAATGATTGTGAACTTATAAGAAAGTGTAGTACCACTACTAAAGAGGTTGTTATAGTTGGAAGCGGACCTATTGGTTTGGAGCTTCTAGAAACTTTAAATGATATAGAAGAGGTAAAAAGTATCACACTTCTTTTAAGAGGAAAGCATCTGTATGACAAAACTTTATCTGCCGATTCAATTAAAACAATAGAAGAGTGCTACTTAAAAACAGGCAAGATTAAAATATCTTACGAAGATGAGGTAGTTGAAAAGGTTGTTGAGAACGGAAGAATAAAACTTCTTAAAACTAAAAAGCTTGATATAGAAGATCCTTTCTTGGTATTTGGTGTGGGTATCAGACCAAATATAGATGAGTTTAGAGATGATCTTGTATGTGACAAGGGGATTGTTACTAATAGATTTATGCAAACGTCACTAAAAGATGTATATGCTGTAGGTGAGTGTACACAAATAAAGGACGGTGATTTTACTTTTATTGCAGGTCATGTAAAAGAGTGTACCACACAAGCAGATACTGCAATAGCCGATATCTTAGGAGTTGATAATAAACCTTTTGAGGTAGAGATCAGTGTAGATATGCTTAAAGTTGGAGAGTTTGATCTGGTCGAAGTAAGATCTCCAAATTATGACGGAGAATTTGAAAAAGTACTTATCACATCTAAAAAAGACAACAGAATAGATGAATACTACATAAAAGATGATGCACTAGTCAGATTTATCGGTATCAATTCAAATGTTGATATAGGATACCTTGAAAACCTTATGGAGGAAGCTACTGAGGTTGATGTAAATTATCTTTACCAAAACAGACTAATAGGTGAAAGAGGAAGACTTATATGTAGCTGTGAGCATATCTATCATCAAGATATTGTTGATATTGTAACACAAAGCGGACTTGGAAGTTTTGCAGAGCTAAAAGAGTTTAGTGAAGCTGGACGTGTATGTGGTAGATGTAAGGTTATGGTTGAGGATGTTATCAAAGAATCACAACAGTTTATCGACCCAAATATGCCAAGAAAGTCACCTCAAGATATAAAAAGAGAAAGAGAAGTTGCCCAAGCTAAAAGAAGAATAGATAAGTTCAATAAACTTCATCCACGAAATGAACTTAGCACTGACAATCTTGAAGCAGCTTTAGAGTCACTAGATATAGGTAAACAAGAGGTAAACAGCTGGATATCAATGGTAACAGCTTCTATGCAGCTTCATCCAAACTTTGAAGAGGTAGTGGATGAGGGTGTAAAAGCTTTAAATAAAGTACCTATAGTGTGGCTTGAGCTTAGTGATTGCAGCGGTAACTCTGAAGCTTTTATAAAGTCAACAAATCCATCTGTAGAGGATCTTATCTTTGACTATGTTAGTTTAGACTACCATGAGCTTGTTATGAGTGCATCAGGAGATCAAAGTGAAACTATACTTGAAGATATAGTTAAAAATGAAAAAGGTAACTATATCCTTATTGTTGAGGGTGCAGTACCTATGGCAATGGACGGTAAATTCTTGCGAATAGGACCAAAAGGTGAAACAGGTATTGAGCTTCTTGAAAAAACTGCCCGTGATGCTGCACTTGTAATATCTGTGGGAAGCTGTGCCTTAGATGGAGGGGTTGTAGCCGCTGCTCCAAATCCAACAGGAGCAGTGGGAGTGGCAGAAGCTTTAAAAAGAGAAAATGTGATAAATCTTCCGGGATGTCCCGTAAACCCAACAAATATAGTAGGAACACTTCTTTCATACCTTATGTTTGAGGAGCTTCCGCTACTAGATAAATTAAACAGACCACTATGGGCATATGAGGGAAGAGTTCATGATAACTGTGAAAGAAGAGGTCACTATGAACTTGGTGAGTTTGTAAAAGAGTGGGGAGATGAAGGTGCCAAAAAGGGGTATTGTTTATTTGAGATGGGTTGTAAAGGACCATATGCAAACGTAAACTGTCCAACTATGAAGTTCAACAAAGGGACAAGCTGGCCTGTTCAGGCAGGGCATGGATGTATGGCTTGTACCGAGGTTGGATTCTTTGATAAATACGCAAATGAGAGAGTCGTTAAGGAAAAGTGAACAGTTTCACTTTTTTAGACTCGGAACCGAAACGGTCGTAGTGGAACGAAGCCGTGAGTGCATTGGGATAAGTAAAAATAAAATTAATATAAAAAATAAAAGGGGTATTTGTGAAAAAAGTTGTAATAGATCCTATCACTAGAATTGAGGGACACTTAAGAGCGGAAGTTGAGGTGGATGATAACGGTGTTGTTAAAGAAGCATATGTAAGCGGGCAGCTTTTTAGAGGTATAGAAACTATTCTTCAAAACAGAGACCCAAGGGATGCAGGACTATTAGCCGGTCGTATTTGTGGGGTATGTACAAACTCACACTTTAGAGGGGCTATTCAAAGTGTTGAAGATGCATACTCTATAGAGATACCTAAAAATGCAGATATTATAAGAGATCTTATAGCTATGGCATTATTTATCCAAGATCATGTGGTACATTTCTATCATCTGCATATGCTTGATTTTGTTGATGTTGTAAGTGCACTTAGTGCAGATGCCAAACTTGCAAGTAAAGAGGCACATAAGTATCATAAAAAACCTTTTAGAAATTCCCACTCCCACTATGAAGAGGTATTGGCAAAACTTAAAAAGTTCGTAGATGCAGGAAGATTAGGACCATTTAGCAACGGTTACTGGGGTCATAATGCTTACAAGCTTACACCTGAACAAAACTTGATAATGCTTTCACATTATCTGGAAGCTTTAAAGTTTCAAACAAATATCTCAAAAGCGGTAGCAATATTCGGAGGTAAGACTCCCCATCCGCAAAGTTTGGTTGTAGGTGGAGTTACAAGTGTTGCTGATATGTTAAATCCTCAAAGACTTAATGACTATCTTTTTATTATAAAAGAAGCAAGAGAGTTTGTAAATAGAGCATATCTACCTGATACAAAACTGTTAAGCATTGCATATAAAGATGAGATAAAGCAAGGGCAGGGTAGAGCAAACGGTAACTTCTTGTGTGTTGGCGGTTATGAATTCGAAGGTGAACAAAGGTTATTCTGCAACGGTGTAATATATGGACATGATTTTTCAAAAATAGAAGAGTTTGATGAGTCAAAAGTAACAGAAGAGGTTGATAGAGCCTGGTACAACGATGATGAAGAGCAAAGTGTAAATTATACTGATCTAAATGAAGACGGTAGTTTAAAAACTACAAAAAACGATGATAAATACTCTTGGATAAAAGCACCAAGATATGACGGCAAAACAATGGAAACAGGACCATTGGCAAGAGTTCTTGTAAGCTACTCAAAAGGAAATAAACTTATTAAATCATTTGTGGATGAGTTCTTAAACGATACAGACTTAGAGCTTCTGGATCTTTCAACTACTATAGGAAGAAATGCGGCTCGTTCAATAGAGACTGAATATATCGTAGAATATATCTTTAAACTAGTAAGCAGACTTATTCAAAATATAAAATACTACGATACAGATACTTGGACAAAATTTGATATAAACGAGAAACCAAAAAGTACAAAAGGTAGAGCATTCTTAGAAGTACCAAGAGGGGTTCTGTCTCACTTTGTAAATATTGATGATCAAAAGATAAAAAACTACAGCGTAATAGCACCCACAACATGGAATGCAACACCGAAAAACTTTGATGGTCTAAGAGGTGCATACGAAGAAGCACTTGTGGGTATAAAGATAGAAGATACCTCAAAACCTTTAGAGGTATTAAAAGTGCTTCACTCTTTTGATCCATGTTTAGCTTGTGCAGTTCATGTTATGGATGCAAAAGGGCAGGAGCTTAGCTCATATAAGATAAAAACGGCAAACTTATAGTAGATGCATGAATATAGTATAGTTCAGTCTCTAATTCAAAGCTGCGAACAGCACGCAGCTTCAAACAATGCCAAAAGTGTAAGCAAAGTGGTGATTAAAGTGGGTGTGCTAAGTGGAGTAGAGCCTGAGCTGTTACGAGAAGCATTTGAGACTTTTAAAGAAGACACAGTGTGTCATGACGCATTTTTAGATATGAAGATACAAAAAATACTTATAAAGTGCAACAGCTGTTTAGAACAAATAGAGCTTGAAAAACATGAGTTTTTATGCCCTAAATGTAATGGCAGCAATATAGATGTACTTGACGGTGAAGAGATGTTTTTAATGCAGTTGGAGATGGAATAGTATAGAGTTTTTTTACCCATTATTTAGTACTATTCTCATAAGGTATTGAATGTGGAATAATTACTCCTAGAAAAGCTCCCATTCCCATTGATGAATCACTTGATATTAGTGAACTATATATCGCCCAAATTCCACTTATTATCATAAACACAGAAAAACCAAATAATTCATAAAGATAAATTATTAAAATTCCAAATAAAGTACTATCATATCTGCAATAACTTGTACATTTATATTTATTTAAATTATATGGGGTTATAGTTATGTTTATTCAAATTTTAGCTTAGACTAACGTTTGATTTAAGTTGATAAGGGTGTTTGATCACTTCTAAGATTTGTTATCATTTTTAATTAATCGTTGAAATAGAATATCTTCTAAATTTCTACTTGAATCTACCACTAATAAAATATATACTTTTGCATTTTCAATTTTATATATTATTCTCCATCTTTGGTAGATAACTTCTCTATATTTTAAAATTCCAATTTGTTGAAGTTCTGGTACAATTCTTTTTCTTTCTAGAAAGTAATATAAACTATTACACTCTTGCCTAATAGCAAAAAATATTTTTTTTGCTATTTCTATACTATCTGTTTTAATGTACTCAATAATTGATTCTAAATCAAACTCAGCACTTTTTGTCCAGATAACTTCAAAGTTTTTCATTGAAAATTATCCAAAGAGTTTTTTTTCTAAACTATTAAACATATCCTCTTGAGGAACAATATGATTGTTTTCAATATCATTCTCGCTTTGAACAATTAACTTTAACAAATTTAATGAATTCTGCATATTTTCATAGCTCTTAATATCTTGAATAATTGCTTTAGCCTCACCATTTTGTGTGATAATAATTGATCTTTGATTTTCGTTTACATTGTTTATTACATCAGCTGTTTTCGATTTTAAATAGCTGATTGGTTTTATGTCTTGACTTAAATGCATGGTGCAACCTTTTTAAGATATTGTTTGAATATAGTACTATATTAAGATTTAATTTAGTATTAAATGTTTTTTTATGATAACGGTTGAACTGAAGGACAAGTGGATATAACGGGTTTATATATTTGGATTTCTCAATATCTTAATGTGACACATAAAAGCTCAAAATTGCCGTTTGTACAATTGTTCTCTTCCTGTGCTTTGTTGTATCTGCCTTACTTTGATGGTTTATTTTTATTGTTCCAAACACGCTAGTTAAAAACTATGCACTTTAGTGCAAGGCTTTAGCTTCTACAAATTTCTAAAAAGCTAGAATAAGGAATGAGACACGGGAACCACACAGTAAGCCAAATACAAG
>JAYEMD010000078.1:0-16778 GCA_034717895.1 Campylobacterota bacterium
TCAATCATGAACCACAAACTATAGGAGGACTCTTCAAAGACCTTGAATGTGAACTAAATTCACTAGCAATATCTATGGAACTTTTTATAAATATTCTTAGCCAAATAGCTCAAAATATTGAAGATACTCAAAATAATGAAGTTGTAAATATGTTTTTAGCTCAACTTATCAGTAATTTAAGGGTTACGGTGCAAAATCAGTTAGATTTTAGCCCCGAAAGTTGAGTTATATAATATATTATTCTTATATCTTTACCGTTTTCATCTTTTAAAAGAGATAACGTCATATCTGTGATAAATGATTGATTATTCTTATCATTTAAGATCACTTTATCATTATAATAATCTTCTATTACAAAATCTAAAATATTTTGTTTCATTATCTTTTTATTTTCTTTTGTAAAAAGTTTATCTATATTTTTACCTATGATCTCATCAAAATCATACTTAAAAAGTTTTTGTGCACTTTTGTTCCAGGTAACAATAGTACCGTCTATATTAGTTGTTATGATACAGTCATGAATCTGTTCTATAATCTGTGCTTGTTGTGAAAGTCTGAATTGAGTCATTTTAAGCTCTGTGATATCCCTGCCTGACCCTACAACTCCAATGATATTTCCCTCTTTATCGTAAAATGGTGCCTTATGTACCTCTAAATAAAGCATTTTACCTTTTACGTTACCATACTCTTCAAATCTCATAGGCTTATTTGCTTTTACAACCTCTTTATCACTATCAAAACAAAGTTCTCCAAAAGTATGCCAATCTGGTTTTTCTTTATATTTATCTCTTTCTCTTAATGCAAAAAAAATATCTGTTTTACCGATAGGTTCGTTAATATCATCTGCCATAAGCAAACCGTCACATATAGCTTGGTTGGCATATATATAAACACCTTCCAAGTCTTTTATCCATAACATATCAGGTAAGTTAAGCGTTAAAAGTTTCAATAAGCTTGAATCAGCTTTAAAAAGTTTATCAATATCAAACGGCATAGTATACTCCAAAACAATATGTACTATTATATTAACATAAACTTAATTTAAATATATAATTTTGGAATTTAATTAATAAAAAGATTTATAGCAAACTTTGAGATAATAAAAAACAACGATAGAGTATTTGCTAGTTTAAAATATAACTTTTAAATACAAAAGGCTGTATACCGAAAAACACCTGTAGTATTCCTCTAAATCCAAGCCAAAGTCCTAAAACAGCTTTTAGTGCAAGAACTATTTGAAAATTAGATATATCATAATGCCGTAGTATACAAAAAAACAGCTTACGCTGCTTTTTTTATAAGTAGTTTTGCCAAGTCCTCTTTAGCATCACCTGTTAGATGAAGGTTAAAGTTTTCACTCAAGAAGTTGAATATATCTTCATTTACAAATTGTGGAGGTTTAGGTCCTAGATAAATATCTTTTACACCAAGGCTAAATAGTGCAAGTAGTATAATAACCGCTTTTTGCTCCATCCATGACAATACTATAGATATAGGAAGATCATTGATAGGAGTATCAAGTGCAGCACTCACTGCTTTTGCAATCTCTACTGCCCCGTTTGAGTCATTACATTGTCCTAGGTCTAAATATCTAGGAATACCCGTACCCTCTATCTCTCCAAAATCAATATCATTGAATCTAAACTTACCGCAGCTTGAAGTTATAATCACACAATCTTTTGGTAACTCCTCTACTAATTCTCTATAATAATTGCCTGCTTTCCCGGGGGCATCACAACCTGCTACTACAAAAAACTGGCTTATCTTACCTGTCTGTACTGCTTCTAAAATCTGTGGTGCTAAAGTAAGTATAGTTTTATAATGATGTCCTGTTGTTAAGGTAAGATTATCATCCATAATTGTATCTTCGCAACTCAAGGTTTTCTCAATAAGTTCATCAAAGTTATTGTTTTCAATAGGAGTTGAACCCTCGACACCTACAATTTTGTATGTAAACAACCTGTCAAGATAATCACAGTTTTCTTTAGGTGGCACGATACAGTTAGTATTTACTACAAAAGTACCTTTAAATCTTTTCATTAGATCAGCTTGATCAAACCAAGCTTTTCCTACATTTCCTTTTAGATGAGGATATTTTTTTAGTTCCGGATAACCGTGTGCAGGAAGCATCTCTGAGTGGGTATATACATTTATACCCTTATCCTGCGTAGCTTTTAAAAGCTCTTCAAACATCTCAAGATTATGTCCGCTTACAAGTATAGCCTTACCTTCAACTTTGTTTTGCGGTACAACTACAGGAGTAGGTATACCAAATTTGCTGACGTGTGCATTTGAAAGTTTATCCATCACCTCAACACCGGCAGTTCCCACTTTGAGAAGTTGGTTGATATGATCGTTAAAGTTAAAGTTTACATTTGTAAGTGTGAAGTATAGTGTCTCACTCATAATATCATCTATATTTTTAGTCTCAAGAGGTTTTAGCTCATTTAAGTGTTCTCTGTAAGCACTTAGCCCTTTTAGTCCAAAAATCATAATATCCTGAAGTCTTGCAAGATTTTCATCTTTTCCACAAACTCCAACAGTAGCTCCCGTTGAACCACACCCGTTTGGTGTACTCATCTCACATTGGTAACAAAACATACTCATATAATTATCCTTTTATTTTTAAATAGGATAGAATAATACATATTTTTGATATTTATTTCATTGATACAAATCAATAAAAATTTTTGTATAGAAAATGTTGTTAGCTTTTTTATCTGTTATTTCAATTGTTGTGGTACTAAAATAGTAAATTTTGCTCCGGTAAACTCTTTATCCTTATAGATTAAAGGTTCATTTCTTACAGTAAGCACACCTTTCATATGACTGCTTATAATCTCATGGGACATATATAAGCCTATTCCAGTACCTTGACTTTTATGTTTTGTAGTAAAGTAAGGTTCAAATATTTTATCGATTATCTCAGCAGGAACACCACCGGCATTGTCATGTATAGTAAACGCAACTTTATCATCAACCAGATATGATTTAACAACAACTACTTTTTTTTGCTGTTCATCTTTTTCTTTTAATATATCTTTTGCATTGTTTAATATATTTACCATCACTTGTATAAGTTCACCGTCAAGTCCAAGCATCTTGATATCTTGGCAATCTATTTGTATCTCAATATAGTTACTTTTATATTGAGCATCTACAAGTTTTATAGACTTATTTATAATTGATTGAGTGCTAAACTCTACTTTTTCTTTATTGGGCTTGAAAAAATCTCTAAAGTCATCAATAGTTTTTGTTAAATATTCAGTTGCCTCTCCTATTTGATCCATATATTTTAACAAAGACTCATCATTTAATATTCCGTATTCTTTTTCAACTTTTACGCCGCTTGAAGAGGTAGATATGATTGATAACGGCTGTCTCCACTGGTGTGCAATATTTGATATCATCTCCCCCATACTTGCCATCTTTGACTGCTGCATCAAGATCTTTTCATTTTCCCTTAAAGTTTTTTCCACTTCAACTTCTCTACTTATATTTAGTTTTATGGCAACAAACTCTATTATCTTACCTTCATCATCAAATACGGGAGTTATGGAAGACTTTTCATACTGTCTATCTCCTGTTTTTGAAATATTTATAAAAGTACCTGTCCATTTTTTACCGCTGTATATTGTCTTTTTTAGATCATCATAGAACTCTTGAGGATGCTCGTTTGATTTAACAACAGAGGGTTTTAGTCCTTTTACCTCAGCAAGTGTATATCCGTAAGAATCAACAAAAGCTTTGTTTACATATTTTATTTTTTCCTGGGCGTCTGTTACGACTATAATATTATCACTGTTTTCTATTGTTTGTCTAAATCTACGAAGTTCTTTTTGTTTTATATACTTAGAAGAGGTTTCATACACAACAAGTAACACAGATAATATTAAAAGAATAAACAGAATCACTACTATTCTATGTGCTTCGTTTATCTTATCATTAGATAACTTGTCATATGTAAAAACAAGTGTTTCTATCTCAAAAGAGATATAAAGATTACTATTTTGTTTTAAAAGAGTATCGTAAGAATCAAAATAGTTAAATATAATTATACTGTGCTCTAAAAAACTCTTTTCCTCTTTATTTTGTGGTTTTAGTTTTTTGATCTTATCTAAATATTTGCCATAATCTATATTTTGATTCTCATTTAAAGTTAAAATAGTTAAATAAAGATCATATATCTCCCTTGAAGTTATTTTATCTCTTACTTTGTTTACATATCTGTATGAGTTATTTAAGATGGCATTGTAAGATTTAAACTTTTGAATAAGCTTTATTTTTATTATAAAAGACTCTTTAAGCTCACTTAGCTTTGCATGAATATCGGTTCCTAAGACAGATTCGTTTGATAATAGTGTTTCTAGATCACTATTTAAAAGATCTATATCTTTTTGAATAAAATCATAGTTATTGTATTTTAATATATTTGATATAAATATATTAAACCTGTTATTTACATTTACTATATTGTTAAGCTTATCACTTACAAAAAAATAGTTTTCTATCTTTACTTTTGTGTCATGTTTGTTGTATGCTAAGAATCCAAGGACGATTAAAAATATTGCTGCAAAATAAAATATTTTCTTCATCTATTTTTTATCCTCCTCTAATATACTCGGCATCTGACCATCAAGTGATTTTAAAAAAGCTACAATCTTATTTAACTCATTTTCTTTTGGGATTACCCCAAGTTGAACACTAAACATAATTTTTACTGCATTTTTTAATTCGTATACCGAACCATCATGAAAATAAGGTGATGTTTTTGATATATTTCTAAGTGTTGGAACTTTAAAATAGTTTATATCCTCTTCACTACCCGTAAGGTCATATTTTCCCAAAGATTTTACGGTGGTTTTGAACTTTTTTACAACACCTACTTTCTGGAAGAGATTACCACCTATATTTACACCGTTATGACATGAGATACATCCGTACTCTTTAAAAAGATCATATCCCTCCATCTGTTCTTGTGACATATAGCTATCATTGCCCCTTAAATAGTAGTCAAAAGGTGCATTGGGTGTAACTAAAGCTTTTTCAAATTCTGCTATTGCATCAGTAATAGTTGTAGAGGTGATCCCCTCTTCATATATAGATTTAAACTCTTTTAAAAGCTTTTCATCTTTTCTAAGCTTTATAACTACAGGCTTAAAACTATCACCCATCTCCAAGGGATTTGTAACAGGACCGTGAGCTTGCTCTTGAAGATCTTTTGCTCTTCCATCCCAAAACTGTGCAAGATTGTATCTGCTGTTAAAAACAGTAGGTGCATTGATAAGTCCAACTTTTCCTTTTATACCCACTGAGAACTGTATATTATCATCTCCACCATCATCCAAGAGATGACAACTTGCACAACTTACACTATTATCAACACTAAGACGAAGATCAGAGAAAAGTTTTTTACCAAGCTGTGCCTTAGCTTTATCATACTTAACCTCTAAAGGTATAGGTGTTATAAGCTCTTTTGCTTCTAAAAAGTATAAAAAAATAAAAAAAACTATAAATATCTTCTTCATATTTTACTCCACACTGCTATAATGTAACTCTAACCCCTTAGATGTTGTTACAAAACCGTTTATATTTATCTTGCCGTCATGTACTAACTTATGGTGTTTTTTACACAATGGTATTAAATTATACTTATGATTTTGGTTTATATGACCTATAAACCCTTTATCGTCACTGTTTTTTTGCTCTTGAATATGGTGTACATCATCCACAGGTGCACCGCAAATGGCACAAGATGCTATATAAAGGTCTTTGTTATAGGTACTTGTTTTTTTCTTTGATAGCCTCTCTATAGTATCGTAGTCATCTGTTAGACGTTTTCTAATATCATTTGCCGTTTTTAAGAACTCTTTATCCATATGTAAAGACTTGGCAAACTCCAGCCCATACATACTGCTTCCGCTTCCATGGGATAATTTTCTGTTAAATACAAGCTTGTCATCATCTTCGTTGTAAAATACACTTAAATGAAGACAGATTATATTCCTAAGCTTCTCTATTTCAGCTATTTCAGGCAGCTGATGTAGATGTGTAGCAAAAACAAAAAGTGACCTTAACGATGAGAGTTTCAGTATAGCACTTGCAACTATACTTACCCCGCTCATAGTTTCAGTACTGTGGCTTATCTCGTCACCAAGAACCAAAGAGTGAGCCGTGGCTCTGTTAAATATATTTTTAAGCTCAAGCATCTCAACTGCAAAGGAGGAGAGACCTTTTGCAATATTGTCACTTCCTGATATTCTGGTAAATATCTCATCAAAGATACAATATCTAAGTGACTTGGCAGGTACATAAAAACCTGCCTGTGCCATAATGATACAGATACCTATAGATTTCATCAGTGAGCTTTTACCGCTGCTGTTTATACCGTATAGTAATACACCATGCATATGATTGTCTACCATATTTAAAGGCTTTGAGTTTTTTACTATAATATTCTCTTTATGCTCTTTTGCTGCTTTGTTTAGATCACCTAGTATAATATCATTTGGTACATAAACACCCTGCTCTTCGGCTCTTTCAATTATAGGATGTCTTAACTCTATAGCTTCTACAAAGTTTGTATTATCATCCGCTTTTACTATCTTCGGCTCTACAAAATTGTATTTTTTAGATGTTTTTATATTTGATACGGTCAGGTCAACTTCAGCTATAAACGATACTAGGTCACTAAGCATGACAGCAAATTTATTTTCGTAGTAAGAGATCTTCTCTTTAAATACAACTTTATTTAACTCAATTATCTTTTGTACATTATGGACATACTTATCTGAGATGGTTGCTGTTAATGAGTTGGTTATCTTTACACTTGAAGTTTGTACTTTTATATTAAAATCTTTAAACAGATGCAAATCATCATCTATAATAAGATGCGACTCTAAAAGCTCTTTTTTTACGGAGCTGTATCTGTTTTTTGTAAGTCCTATATAAAACCCCTCTTTACCAAGTCGCTGAATTGATACATAGTTTTTATCCTCCGTACCTAAAAACTTCAAGATATGAGTTCTAAACACTTCAAGCTTATCTTCTAGTAGGTCATTTTCTTTTAAAAGCTCATCTATCTTACTGTCAATCCCCGATGCAACCATATTTGAGTCTATATCTTTTAACATAAACTTACCGCACGAGCTAAGATCAAAAGTATCATCTATAGTTTTTAAAAAAATATTTATATCATCACTGCTGCAAGGTGGTTTTACAAAGTTGTAGTTCTCCATAAACAATACTATCTCTTTTATAGACTCCAAAGAATCATAAAGATAGTTTAACTCAAAAGGGTGAAGTCTGTTTAGCTTTATCCTACGTGTGAGTCTCTCTATATCGTATATATTAGCCAAAGAGCTTTCCATAGGGGCATGATAATCATAAAGATCTTTAGAAAGTTTATATCGTCTTTGAAGCTCTTTTTCATCTTTTATAGGGTGTGTTAGTCTCTCTTTTAAAAGTCTTTTCCCCATAGCCGTAGATGTATTGTTTATAAGTTTTAACAGATTTGGCTGGTGTGGAGTTTCTAGAATATTTAACTGTTCAAGTGCATTGTTTCCAAGATATACATATTTATTCACGTCAAGCTTTACAGGAATTGATAATTTTTGGATAATCTTACTATCATGTCCTATAACAAAGTCAATCAAAATAGCAAGGGATTCACTAGCAAGAGCATACCTTTCCATATTTAGATGCTCAATAGGTGTAAGCAGAGACTCTATCTCAAACACATTCCTAAACAGCTCATTTTGATAGCTTACTTTTGGATGGATATTAGAGATATGAAAAGTTTTGTGGGAAAGTTCAAGATACTCTATGATCTCTTTTTGATCTATAGATTTATCCAAAAATGTTACAACCACCTCGGATGTTTTATGCATGTTCATATAATTAAACACCTCATCAAGTGCAAAGCTTGGATCCTCACTAGTCCCAAACACCTCATTGTAGTAACATTTTCCCGTAGTTACATCAATAGCACTGTATCCTACAAGATAGTTTCCTCTTATTTGGTCTATCACTATTGAGGTGATATTGTTCTCGTCACTGCTAACTGCAAAATCAAAGTTGGTCCCCGGAGAGATTATAGCTTCAAGCACCCTTTTTACATTTGGGGGCATACCAACTTGCTTTATAATAGCTATTGTGTATTTTTGTTCTTGGATTATTCTGTTTATATGTTTTTCAAATGATACGGCGGGAACTCCTGCCATAAGTGGGTTTGTCTGTGAGTTTTCTAAAATAGATTTGTTTTTTCTTGTAAGCTGGATATTTAAAAGTTCAGCTATCTCTTTTGCTTTTCCTATCTGCTCCTCATCATTGTTTACTTCATAGGTTTCAAAAAAAGTACCAACCTCCATCAACACTACGGTATCTTTACCGTACTTTGACTCGAAAAGTTGTTGAAGTTTAAAGTACTGCTGGGTAAGCAGTATACTTTTATCTTCAAGTATTTCGGAAACTTCCGCTCTCATTATAGACCGCACCCTCCAGCACTATTATGAACCTCTTTTAGTCCACACTCAGAGCATTTGTATTCTATCTCGGTTACGCCGCTGCAGCCCCCTGATCGTAGAACCTTAGCTTTTATAACATCAACTTTAAAAGTAGTGCCTGTATTTTGATCTTTAAATGTTTTTGACTCAGACCCGCATGCAGGGCAGATACCCTGCTGCAAGTCTGCTAATCTGTCCTTTTTGGACTTAAAATATAGCAGTGTACCAAACACTGCTATAAGAAAAAAGATAAGAAGTGAGATAACTGTGTACATCAGTACTACACTTCTATATGATTATCTCGTAGTTTTTCATAGTCTCTTCAAGCAGCTTCATAGTCTCTTTACTTGGAGGAGTTAAAGGAAGTCTGTACTCTAAAGTATCAATAAGACCTGCAATGTACATAGCACCTTTAATAGGTATCGGGTTTGCTTCTACGAACATAGCTTTATTTAGAGGATAGATCGCATCGTTTATAGCTTTTGCTTTTGAATAGTCCCCTGCTTTTACAGCTTTGAAAATATCACTTTTCATATTTGGAACCAAGTTTGCAGTAACAGAGATAAACCCTGCACCACCTTGTACTAGCATAGGGAAATCTATAGCATCATCACCGCTTATTACAGCTAGATCAGGTCTTTGAGAAGTGATCTCTATACATCTTTCCAAACTTCCTGTTGCTTCTTTTGTAGCATAGATATTCGGTATATCATCAAAAAGTCTGATAGTAGTTTCAGCCGTCATATCAACAGCAGTACGTCCAGGTACATTATAAAGCATTACAGGTATCTCTACAGCCTCGGCAATTGCTTTGTAGTGCTGATAAAGTCCCTCTTGTGTTGGTTTGTTGTAGTAAGGAGTTACCGATAATAATGCTTCCGCTCCAACATTTTGTGAGTGGATAGAAAGTTCTATAGCTTCACTAGTTGAGTTAGCACCAGCACCTGCGATAACCTTTACATCTGTACCCTTACAAGCATCAATTGCGATCTCTATACATCTTTTATGCTCATCCATACTAAGAGTTGCACTCTCACCTGTAGTACCTACCGGTACAACTGCATCCATACCCTGTGCTATTTGTCTTTTAATAAGTTTAGAGTATGTTTCCTCATCTAGTTTTCCATTTTTGAACGGTGTAATAAGTGCCGTCATAGCTCCCGTTAAGTTTTGCATCAATTTATCCCTTGTGAAATGTTTTACATTGTTGTAAATAAAATATACGCGATTATAACTAAAATGTTTATTGAGATAGCTGAAAAGATTTGAATTTTAAAAAGTGTTTATAGTGAGTGATTTAGAAAAATCAGAAAATATATGTATATTTATTATAGTTATAAAGTGTAATAATTTTAAAAATAAGAAAAGAAATATTTAAATAGATCCCAAAAATTCCTTGAGATCTAATCTATATATTAAAATTATTTTTGATTAGATTCTTCTAAAACAATCTTGTTAATCTCTTTTTCCAAATAAAAAGTGGCAAAAGGGATAATAGAAGCTAAAAAGGCAAGTATATTGAACTTTGTACTAAAACCATACTCTTTATGTGCATCAATTTGTGCTTTAATAAACCATAAAAAAAGTCCTCCGTGTAACATCCCTACAATTTTTGTAGCCATAGGCATACCATACACGTATTTTAGCGGCATAGCAATAAACAACAATATTAAAAAAGACAACCCCTCTACAGTTGCAACAACTCTAAATCTTTTTAATGCACTAATAGACATTCATATCCTTTTGTATTTTTTAAAATATTATCTAAAATATTTATAAGTTTTCTTAAACTATATTATTAATATATAATATAATTAACTATTTCAGTATCACAATAGCTGCAAATCTTCCACAATTTTTTTCATTTCGGTATGAAAAATAATCTTCACAGCCGCACTTAGTACATATGGGTGATATATCTATGTTATTTTCATCTATTTTTTTTTCTAAAAGCTGCTCTTTATTTATAGCCTGCAGATCTATATATCTTCCATTTGCAAATTGTTGTCCGTACCTGTTAGAAATATCCGATGCCATTTTTGCCGAGACCTCATAACAGCACTTTTGAATACTAGGTCCCAATATAACTTTTATATCTTTAGGTTTACAACGAAATTGATCTACCATCATCTCTATAACATTTGATGATATATTATTCAAAGTACCTTCACGACCCGCATGAGCAGCAGCTGCTACACCTTTTTTAGAATCATAAAATATTATAGGTATGCAATCTGCAACCATAACCATCAAAGGTAAATCTTTTTGATCCGTTACAATGGCATCACACTTTTCATATAAATTTTTATTGTCTACTTTTTTTACTATATTGGAGTGTATTTGATCCATATATTTTAAATTGGTTATATCAAAATCATATTTTGATGCAAGTTCTTCTCTTCTATAATCAACACCAATTTTATCATTTGTTACATGATATGCAATATTACCGTCACTTGCCGATGTAAATATAACTTTTATTTTTTTATTGTTTATCATTTATATTTCTTAATCTTTTTATCAGTAAAACAACTATAGATATAACCAATACAAACCATACAAAAGAGCTGTTTATTATATTCATAAACACTATTAGTTCATTTAACAACAATCCCCATATACTCATAGCTAAAATTGTTGAGATAAATACTATACTAATAACAGTAAAATGCCTCATACCAAGCAAATACCCTATAATAGCACCCACTATAGGACCTGTCATCCAAAAAGGGATAAACACAAAGACAAAAAGACCAAGAACCCCGTATCTATCAAACAATAGGGAGTATTTATCCTTATAAGTATCTATTTTTTTAAAAAACTTATCCAGTATATCTATCTTTATTATGTTGTTATAACTAAAAATAAAAGCAGAATATAAAAGTGCCACCATAACCATCTCTATATATACATTGGTAGATATAACCGTAAAATGAGAGAGTCCCGAAGCATAGCCCAAAGATAATGAGGGTACTCTTCCCACAACTATATTTGCTACAACCATAGCAGATATTTTATTTGAAAAATCAGGATCAACAAAATAATATACAATAATAAATATACTTAATAAAATAACCATAGTTATTCCAAGCAGCAGTACTTTACCGTGTTTTGAACTAAAAACATCTATATAATAATTAAAATTCATATTTTTATAAACTCCTACAGCTTATATTTGTTATCATTATACATAGTTTTAAATAAAGGGAAACAAACATAACATTATTTTGATACAAATTTATTGTAAACTCTAAACATTAACATACGATCAAAGGGGAAAATTATGAAAATAAAATATTCAGGACCAAAACCGAACATAAACCACCACGGAGTTACATTCAAAGACGGAAAAGAGGATAAATATGTTTATCTAATGATCGCGCTTCAAATTCTAAAAGCCATAGATAAAGACTACGAACAAAATAAAGAGTACAATTATGACCTTGGTACAAAAAGACTAAGTGATGATGAGATGTTTGAGATTATGCAAAAATATGAATCAAACCTTGAAGAGATTGCCAATAAAGAGAAAGAAGCATATGAACAACATCTTCTTGAGGAGATAAACGACGTAAATGACAATTCTACGATTTCACAATTGGAAAAAGAGATTTGGATCAATAACCTAAATATAATGAAAGAATACAGAATCCAAAGAGCCGTAAACAAAATATATTATATGCATGCAATATCTTATATAGTAGATGTAATAAAAAGAGAACACTTAAAAGAGATAAATACCCCGTTTTATGAGAAATACTGGCATGTTCTACAAACTATACAAGGTGGTTTTTCAAATGTCAGAACACCAATATCTACTAATCTGAATATAGTACCGGACAAACATGGAGTATTAACGGCAAAATTAAATATAGAAGGTTCTTAATATGTTAAAGAAAGCTCTAAATCCTCTCCTTCTGTTAGGGGTAGCCTATCTTCTATTCTATAGCAATGATGCAAAAACGATCATTGCCGGTGTTGCCATATTTCTAATCGGTATGGTATTTATGGAAGATGGATTTAAACTATTTAGCGGAGGTGTGCTGGAAAAAGTGCTGGAAAAAAGTACAAATAGTGTTCCAAAAGCTATAGGTACAGGCTTTGCAGCAACTGCAATAGTACAAAGTTCATCTTTAATTAGTATAATTGTTATCTCTTTTTTAAGTGCGGAACTTATTAGTTTAGCAGGTGCAATTGGGGTAGTGTTTGGTTCAAATATAGGTACAACTACAACTGCTTGGATAGTTTCTGCATTTGGTGTAAAGATAAAGATTGCACACTATGCTATGCCAATACTTATATTTGGGGTGATGTTTAGATTCTCTAAAAATAAATCTTATCAGGGACTTGGAAACGTACTTGTGGGTCTTGGTTTTGTATTTTTAGGTATCGGATATATGAAAGAGGGGTTTGAGACACTTAAACAAGGACTTGATCTGGCACAGTTTGCTATGGAGGGATACCTTGGTGTTTTAGTGTATATCCTAATAGGAGCTATCGCAACCATAGTGATCCAATCCAGCAGTGCAACCGTCGCACTTATTATAACTGCACTTGCAACCGGACAGATCACCTATATCAACGGTCTTGAACTAGCAATAGGTGCAAATATAGGTACAACGGTAACTGCAGTTATAGGCTCCCTTTCATCTAACGCCAACGGTAAAAGACTTGCCGTTGCTCACTTTATATTTAATATTATTACCGGCTTGATTGCCATTATATTCCTATATCAACTTGCGGCAATTGTAGATAATCTATCAGCAAATCTTGGAATAGGTGAAGAAGATTATGCGATGAAACTTGCACTTTTCCATACTATATTTAACATTATAGGTGTCCTTGCGGTATCACCGTTTACACATAGGATGGTTAAATATCTCTTAACACTCTTTAAAGAGGATGAAAAAACAATAGACCGGGCCAAATATCTTGACGATGTTGTTATTAATATGCCTGAATCATCACTTGCAGCGACTCATAAAGAGGTGATACATCTCTTTGACAATGCTACAGAAGTTTTAGCCCATGCATTGTCACTTCACAGACATAAATTCTTAGGTAAAGAAAATATAGGTGAGATTATAAAAACATCTACAGATAAGATAGATATAAATATAGATGATTTCTATAAAACAAAGATCAAAGACCTCTACAGTGATATAGTCCACTATTCTACATTGTCTCAAGATAAAATGGATGAGGAACAAAATAGAAAAGTTTACTACTTGAAAGTTGCATCCAAAGATATCGTTGAAGCGATAAAAGATGCCAAAGAACTTCAAAAAAATATAGATAGATATTTTAAAGGGGACAATGAATCTATAAAAGAGGAATACAACTTTTTAAGAAAAAAAATAGCCGTAGTATTAAATAAGATCCATAATATAAGAAACAAAGAAGATGATGTGGAAGTACTAACCAAAATAGAACTTCTAAAAGAGGAGATCAATGATATAGATATGGTAGAAAACGGTCGTATTGATAATTTGATAAGAAAAAATCTTATCACACCAAAAATGGCGACCTCTTTAATAAATGACTCGTCATTTGCCTATGATATATCAAAAAGACTTATAGAAGTTACTATTACACTATGGATAGAAGATAAACAAATTAGAGAATTAACAGGAGAAGAATAATGAGTATAGAAAAAATATTTGAGAAGGTTGCTTCATATTTTGAATTGAGTGAAAAACAACAGGTTAAAAAAATAGATAAGCTGGAAAAGCTTTCAGGGGAGCTTTATCTTAAAATAGAAAAAATAAAAGAAAAATTAAAAACAGCAGAAACAAAAAAGAAAAAAGAGTCTTTAAAAAAAGAACTTAAAGTTATGAAAAAATTAGCATCAAAAATCTCGCAAAAAACATTTGATGATTAAAACTATTTAAGATATAATCCTTAAAAATACAGTACTTATAAGTAAGTACAAGAAGGATTAATCTATTGAATAATATTACAGTAGCCCACTCACCTGACGCAGATGATATTTTTATGTACTATGCCATTAAATTTGGCTGGGTATCTTTAGAAGATACAAATTTTGACAATATAGCTTTAGATATAGAAACATTAAATCAAGCAACACTAAAAGGCACATACGACATTTGTGCTATTAGTTTTGCACTTTACCCATTCGTAAAAAAAGAGTTTGCACTTTTAAAAACAGCCGTAAGCTTCGGAAATGGTTACGGTCCAAAGATTGTTAAAAGAAAAGGTACAAAATTAAAAAGAAACTTCAAAGTAGCCCTAAGCGGTAAATACACAACAAATGCACTACTTTTTAAAATAGCCTACCCTGAAGCTAGAATAACATATTTGAACTTTCTTGATATAGAACAAGCTGTTTTAGATGGAACGGTAGATGCGGGTGTACTTATACACGAATCTATACTTACTTATGATAAAGAGCTTGAAGTAGAAAAAGAGCTGTGGGATATATGGCAAGAGTTAGCTGGAAAAGATCTGCCCCTGCCGCTTGGAGGTATGTGTCTTAGAAGAAGTATCCCTTTAAATAAAGCAATAGATTATGAAGAGACACTTATAAAAGCCGTACGTGTAGCCAATGACAATAAACTCTTACTATCTAAAATGCTTTTAGAAAGAGATCTTATAAGAGTAGATCACGATACCCTGCAAACCTATCTTGGACTTTATGCAAACGATGACTCTATAGAGTTAAGTGAGATTCAATATAAAGCCTTGGATAAATTATACTCTCTTGGATTTGAACATGGTTTTTATGATGAACTTATCAAATCAGAAGATTATCTTATACCATCAGAATATAAAGAGTTACGGAACTCTTGATATATGAATACAGTTGAAACAATACTAAGTCGCAGAAGTACTAGAAACTTTAACCATAAAGATATCTCAAAAGAAGATATAAACACAATACTATCATGTGCTATGAGTGCACCAACAGCAAGAAACCAACAAGGATTTAGATTTATCGTAGTTGATAAGCAAGAGTTACTAAATAAGATCTCGCAAGAAATAGAACACGGTAAAATGTGCAAAGATGCCAATAAAGCTATTATTGTATGCTATGAAATAAAAGATGAGACAAGTGAGCTTTACTGGATTCAAGATGCAAGTGCGGCTACACAAAACATATTATTAAGTTCAACTGCATTAGGTATCGGTTCTGTATGGGTGGCTTTGCACCCAAGAGAACAAAAAATAAACTTCATAAAAGATCAATTCAATCTTCCTGACCATATCAAGCCTTTAAGTCTAATTGCTTTGGGTTATAAAGAGAATTTTCTAAAACAAATAGATAGATTCGACTCATCTAAAGTAAAATATAACAACTGGGATAAAGATTGGCAGTAAAGAGTATAAACTTTAAAAAGTATTCATCTATACACATTGGACCGGAAGTTCAAGTAAAAGTTATAGATGAAATTGGTGATTACAGCAATTATACTATAATAGGTCGTGCAAATAACCTCCTTATATCAAACAACCCTCCATCATTAGCAGTCTTAGGTGATAACTTTGACTACATTACACAAAAAGATAATAAGCTTATCGTAGGTGCAGCAACATCAAGCGGTAAGCTTTTAACATACGCAAAAAAGCATGATCTTGCTGATTTTGAATTTCTTGCTAAACTTCCCGGTAATATCGGTGGACTTACAAAAATGAATGCAGGCTTAAAACAGTGGGAGATATTTAACTATATAGATAGTATCACTACAAACAAGGGAGTATTCAAAAAAGATCAAATAGCCCACTCTTATAGAGAAACTAATATTGAAGATATAATATATGAAGTTGTTTTTAATATAGAAAATAAAGGCTATAACAAAGAAAACCAAAAGATGTTCACCCAAATGAGAGATAATCAACCAAATCTTCCAAGTGCAGGAAGCTGTTTTAAAAACCCAGAAGGACAAAGTGCTGGATACCTTATAGAAAAAGCAGGACTAAAAGGTCATACAATTGGCTCAATGTCCTTTAGCTCACAACATGCAAACTTCCTTGTTAACTTAGGAGAAGGCACTTATAACGAAGCTATGCAGCTTATTAAGCTGGCACAGAATAAAGTAAAAGCACAATTTAATATAGAATTAGAATTAGAGATAAAGGTAATCTAAAAACACCACTAACAATAAAAAAAAGAAGTAAATAGCTTGATAAATAAAGAAAAAAACAATTAGAGAAGTAACCAAGAAAGAGAGGTTTCGGGAAATAAAAAAGCACCTTAAAAGTTGGCGGCGACCTACGTTTCCACAGGGGGACCCTGCAGTATTATCGGCGATGAGA
>JAYEMD010000079.1:0-16778 GCA_034717895.1 Campylobacterota bacterium
ATCAATCCATCTTTACTTAACATCTCTAACATTGTATCTTCAAATATTTCGATTGATTGTTTCAAATAAGAATCACTATTTTTGATAAACTGTTCTATAACTTTTTCAAAACCAATTTCATCAAAAATATCAATTATTGTGTCTCTTGAAATTCCTATCTCGTTTTCTATGACTTCTACAAGATTAGGTAACTCTTCTTCATATTCTATTTTTACATTACTCTCATCTTTTATATAACCTTTAGTTATATTTCCAAACTGCTTAGTAATCTTTTTTTCTCTTACTTCTATATCTTCTAATTTTATTTTTACTTCATCTTTATATTCTATACTATTTAATTCTATCTCATAAATAGTTTTTTGTCTAAGCTTTTCCCATAGTTTTTTAAACTCTTTAATTTGAGGATCATCAATAGTATATTTTCTTTTTGCTTTTATAGGTACGCCATTATTTGGTTGAGTATATCCATCACTATTTCCACTCACCTCATATTCTAATTGCAATCCCTTAGCAAACTCTTCAAAACTTTCATTTGCTATTACTGTAAGTCTATTGATACTTTTATCATCTACTCTCTCTCCTTTGGAATTAACAGGTAACCTAACACCACGCCCAAGTATTTGTCTTTTTTTCATTTCCGATTTTGTATCATTTAATGTTGTTATAAAAAATACATTAGGGTTATCCCACCCCTCTTTTAAAGCACTATGAGAAAATATAAAACTATGTTTATCATCAAAACTTAAAAGCTTCTCTTTATCTTTCATAATTAAATCATATGTTTGTTTTTGAAGTTTTCTATCACTTTCACTATTTTTAAGTTCATCTACATATCCAGCTTTTCTTTTTGCAAAATAATAGGCACGCACATCTTCCCCACTAAGATCTATAAAACTTTCAAAATTAACTTTTAATCTATCAAATTCACTTATAAAATACTCATCTATCCAACCATCTTCATTTGATAAAAAACTTGAAACTTTATCAATAAAAAACAGACTAAGAACTTTTATATCTTTTTTCTTTAGATCTTCATACTTTTGCATATGTCTTTTTATAGCTTCACTTATCTGCTCTTTTTGAATTTGTTGTTTAACTTGTCCATTTATATTATGTAGTTCAAGTTTTAAACCATTTTCAAACTTAATAAACAGATCTTTAAATGATATCTCATCTACTATAAATCCTTTATACATAGGATTTTTTGTTTTATCTTTTAAGCTATCATCACCTTTTATTTTAATAGGCTTTGTTTTAAAATCATCTTTCGTTTTTGTAATAAGTTCTAATGTTGCAACTGGTTTTTTACTTTTTTTATCTATTTCTATTTTCTGTACATTTATATATACATCATTGATAGTTTGATTCTCTTTAAGAGCCAATACATCTATTTGTTTTACAAGTCCATTATCAAGTGCATCTTTTGAATTTAAACTATATACAAGATTATAAAAGTTTTTATGTGTTGCAGAATATCTAAGTGTAAATAAAGGATTCAATTCAGCAATAGAGACTTTACTAAGCTCACTCTCCATATTTTGAGGCTCATCAAGTATTAAAATTGGATTTGTCTGCTTTAAACTATCTTTTGGACTTCCTGTAAATCCCTCTTTTGGCATATTTAAGACTGTGTTGTCTCTTTTAAAGCTGTCTATTGTCATCACCATTATTTGAAGGTTATCATCTCTTATAAAGTGTTTTAAACTCCCTAATCTACTAGAATCATACTCAAAATAATCATAAGGAAATTTATACTCATTTTTAAAATGACCCTCCATAGATTTTAAAGAATTTAACACCCCCTCTTTTATAGCAATAGAAGGTACTATTATAATATATTTAGTCCATCCATATTTTGCAAATAATTCAATGATAGTTTTAATATAAACAAATGTTTTACCTGTTCCAGTTTCCATCTCAACAGTAAAATCCAAGCTTTGGAGCATAAAAGATTCTTCAATATTATTTTCATTTTGGATTTTATTTAAATTACTAAGTATCTCATCTTCAGGTAATGAAAGCTCATTGGAACAAACCGCTTCACCGTCAAAAATATTATAATAACTATCTTTTTTTATCTGTCCCTCAAAAATATCTACTATAGAAGATATAGCTTTTTCTTGATGTAATTGTTTTATATATTTTATTTGCATTTTATAAACCAAGTTTGATAAAAAAGTAATCTAAGGATTGATTATTTGTTCTATCTATATCTTTTTTAGAGTTTTTGAACTTCTCAAAAATAGCTTTTTCATCTAATGATTTTTTCTTTTTCATCTCTAATTCAAATTTTCTTTTTAAATCTTCTTTGCTTTTATTATCACTTTTTTCCCAAGCAGATAACATCCAACTTTCAAGTTCTTTTGATACAACAGTTACAATTACATCTGTATCGTTTGAAATCTTAATTTTTGACTGATACCATTGTTTTAATTTTAAAATACAATCGTAGGTTGTACTATCACACTGTGTGTCTAGGTCTATCAATACAAAAACCTTATCACAACCTTGAAGTCGTAATGCTTTTATATGAGTTTCAATAGCTTTTTCATTGAGTATTTTACATGTACCTTTGGTGCCTGATGTTCTTACTTTTAAATTTCGTATAAATTTAGGCTTAAAGTAACTTTCAAAAAAAAGCTTATCACTATCTCCCTCGACAATCAAACCAACTTTACTCATCATACTCACCAACTACACCCATTTGAATCATAGACACCAAATCATTTTTATAAAGTTTCATTATTTTTTTAATATTTGGAATATCTTTAGCTCTTTGCCCTTTTGTATTTCCATCATAATCTCTAAACATAAATATTATCTCATCAAGATCTAACTGTTGTAATATCTCAGTACTATGAGTAGTAAAAAATATCTGTTTAGTATCATCTCTCATAGTATTTAAAATATATGTTAATACTTTCATATGCATATGTCGTTCTGGTTCTTCTATCATAATACCTTGAGATAGTTTATCCCCAATTATAGCAGTCATTATTGCTATAAAATGTAATGTCCCATCCGATATATCTTGAATACTTACATGATATGATTTATCGTTTAATTCTTCTTTAAATATTAATTCAGGAATAGATTCATCTCTTACCTCAATAGAATTTACAAGTTCAACTTCACCTATTAAGGAAATAGCAATATCATTAAATAATTCTTTATCTCTATCATATAAATAAACTAGGAACTCTGGTAAATTTTTACCACTACCATATAAATAATTAATACCCATGGGTTCAGGTCTTTTCATTTCATGAGTTTGAAAATAATGAGATTGAAAAAGTGAGTTTTTTGAAAATATTTTACTAAATTCAATTTGAGACTGTAAATATTCATCATTTTTAATATTTAATACAAATAATTTCTTTATTATTTCTTTAGTAGTTTCATACCTGGTTGTTAAATTATAATTTAAAGTAAAATGATTATATGTAAAATCAAAACTCCTATAAACTTTTTTATCTAATAATTCACGATAATTTTTATAATTCTTAATATAATCACTTAAATTTCTAATGACTCTTAATCCAAGTCCATTAATTAAATCATCAGAATCAATAATAGTACTTTTAATTTTTCCAGATACTATAATATCAATATTTTGTTTTTTAGTAATACTATCAAGTCTAAATAAAAACAATAAACTAATACTATAGTCAATAAGTTCTTTATCTATTAGTACTTTATTTTTAATACTAAATTTTGCATTTAAATTCATTATATTTTCATCATAATGAAAATTCCTAATATTTTCATATCCTACATTATGTATAGCAATTACAGAATTATCATAAAGCAAGTTATCTAAAAACTTTAAAGCAGCCATTAGATTACTTTTTCCACTATTATTTGGTGCAATAATACAGTTTACCTTTCCAAATTCAAATTTACTTTTATAAAAACTTTTAAAATTATGTATATATAATTCTTCTAATAAAACACCAGCCATTATAACTCCTATAAAGTCTCTAAATCTATATTTTCTCTAAGATTTAGTTTTGTACTATCTGTGAGTGCTTTATCATAACAAATAAGTTTAGTACCCTCTAAAATAAATTCTTGTATATCGGTCTGCACTTTATCTGCAAAACAAAAATAAAACTCTCTATCTTCTTCATAAAGTTTTATAGCTTTATATTGACCTAAATTAACATCTTTACTAGAAGCTGATAAACTAAATCCATTTTTAAGTCCTACTTCATAAACTATATCAAGTTCTTTTGCACTTTGTGTAAATATATTTCTATTAAATACACTCATTTTTAACATCTTTACAATATCTTCAAAACTATCATTTGGTCTTTTTTTAAGTTCACTAAATACTTGAAAATTTGATTTATCTAATCTATAAGATTTAAACCCATCTTTATAGTCAAGCTTTTCTATCACTCTTTTGATACGCTCTTTTGTAATATCGCTTATCTTTTTATATCCATTTTTATAAGCTTCACTTTTTTCATCAGTAGCCTCTGGTAATTGAACTAAAATATATTTTCTGTTTCCATTGTCTTCCTGATTTAGTTCCATAACTGCTTGAGCTGTTGTTCCACTTCCTGCAAAAAAGTCTAAAATAACTGCATTTTCATCTCTTATTGATGTAATTAATTTTTTAATTAATTTTGATGGCTTAGGGTAATCCATTACTCCTTTTGCATTTAGTAAAACTCTTAATTCTTCTTCT
Source organism: Campylobacterota bacterium (assembly GCA_034717895.1). Lineage (GTDB taxonomy): Bacteria > Campylobacterota > Campylobacteria > Campylobacterales > Arcobacteraceae > JAIOSF01. The sequence continues at coordinate 4,694 of JAYEMD010000079.1, forward strand.
GCATCTTCATTTGTCCCCCAACCATCAATAAATAAATGATTTTTGTCAAAATCTTTATATGTTAATTCTTCATTATCACCAACTCTAGTTAGTAAATCCTTTAATGTTTTTTCTCTTGGTTCTTTAACAATTCTTCTTATATATAGATCTTGTGTTAAATACAATTCATCATTAGAAGCATATAAATCTATATTTTTTTGGTCATATCTCCAATTACTTTCAAGAGTTACATCTTCTGATAATAAACCGTTTTCTATTTTTAAATCACTTTGTAAAATTATACTCATTGTCGAAGCTGATATTTCGCTCCCTTTAGGTAAGAAATAATTTTTTTCCTTATATTTACTTTTGATTCCAGCTTTTATTGTTCGTAAATCTCTTTTATTGGAAGCATTAATACAAGGATAAGTTTCTACTTCGTGGTTTATTTCCCCAATTAAACCATTAAAATTATCAATTCTTTTACTATAAACAATTACATATTCTTTAATATTAGTTAATGAGTTTGATAAGAAAGTCCCTTTCTTTTTTTTCTCCCAAACTAATTGTCCAATAAAATTCTCTTCCCCATATATCTCATCCATAACTTTTCTAAGATTATGAACTTCATCATCATCTATACTTACAAATATAACCCCATCATCTTTAAGCAAATTTCTACTTAACCATAGTCTTGGATATATCATATTTAGCCAGTTTGTATGTCTTCTTCCTGTGCTGTTTGTCTTAGATGTTGTATATCCCTCATCTCTTAGCTGATCTGTTTGGATAAGATAATTTGTGATACTATCTCCCCAAGTATCACTATATACAAAATCTTTATCTTTATTGTAGGGTGGGTCTATGTATATCATCTTTACTTTTTTATGATATGAGTTTTGAAGAAGTTTTAGTACTTCAAGATTGTCACCCTCTATAAATACATTATCTCCATCAGGTATTGAAGTATCATCATCAAGCTTTAGTGTACTGTTAGTTTTCTCTTTTATCTTTTTATAGCAATCTTTTTTACCGTTCCAGTTAAAACTATAGTGTTCTACTTTTTCATCAGGCAAGTCAAAAAGTATATTTTTAAATATTTCTATATCTATCTTTCCATCTTCAAATATTTCAGGAAATATATCTTTAAGTTCTTGTATTTGCTCTAATTGATTAATTTTTTGATTTTGTATATCTTGACTTTCTAAGTTTAACACTTCTAAATACCTTAATTGATTATTGTAAGTATCTATTATATCAAATTTTTGTTTTAATTATTATATTTAATGGTTTCACCCAAATGGTCAGACACTGACTGACCATTTGCTACTTAACACCTTTATTATCCGCAATCTCACTAAAATCAAGATAAAAAGTAGTACCCATATCTTTTTGTGAGTCTATTTTTATCTGTATTGTATTTTTATCACAATACTTTTTTACTATATTAAGACCCAGTCCTATACCGTTGCTTAGGCTGTTCTCTTGGTAGTATTTGTCAAAAACATGAAAAAGATTTTTTGTATCTATCCCTATACCTGTATCTTTTACACTTAGAACTTTGTCATTTAGGGCTATATCTATCGTTCCTTTTGGTTTGTTGTATTTTATGGCGTTTGAGATAAGGTTGTCTATCATCTTCTCAAAGCCGTTTTTGTCTGCATTTATTACAAGTGTTGTGCTTGTATAGTTTATAGATATATCATTTTTAATATCATCAAACTTTCTTATTGATTTACTTATAATTTCATCAATATTAAAAGGCTCGTGCGTTATGCTGTCTATTTGCTCTTTTATTGTATATTCCATCTGGTTGTAAAGATTTAGAAGATCTTCACAAGCTTCATCTATTCTTTCAACTCTTTTTAGATTTTTTTCATCTGTTACTTTTTTTTTGAGCATTTTATTGTTTAGCTGTATTGTTGCTACAGGTGTGTTTAGCTCATGTAGAGTCTCTTTCATAAGACTCTTTATCTTATCTTCACTTTTAAAAAGTGACTCCAAAAGCTGCTTGCTTAAAAAATAGTACAAAGAGCTTCCAAAAAGTATTAAAAAAATAGTCATAGGATAGAAGTTGTCTTGATCAAAACCAAATTTCGAGGTTAGAATATTGTTCATAATAAGTACCAATAAAATAGTAAAAATTATCACTATAATATTGGATATAAGGAAATCCCTATGCTTAATATTCAATCTTATAACCTACATTTTTTATGTTTGTTACTTTAAAATCATTTTCATCATCAAAAAGTTTTTTTATATGATTTACATAAACTCTTATAGAACCATCACTGTACTCTTGATCACGATTCCAAAGCTTATCTATAATCATATCTTTTGATACTATACTTTTATTGTTTTGGTAAAAAAGTTCAAAAAGCTCCAAAGCTTTTAAACCGAGCTTTACATCAGTACCTTGTTTTGTAACTGTTTTTGTATCAAAATTAAACTCAATATCTTTTATAATTACAGTTGACTGTTTAAGACATCTTTTCATTAAAGATTCTATTCTTAATATAAGTTCATCCATATCAAAAGGTTTTGTAAGAAAATCATCTGCACCGTTTTTAAATCCCTGCATCAAGGTTTCTTTATCTTTATATGATGTGAGAAAAATAGCCGGGGTATTGTCCTCGCCTCTTCTTAGCTCATCTAAAAGATCAAGTCCGCTAATATCTGGAACATTTATATCTAAAAGGTACAGATCATACCTATTTTCATAAGTAAGATCTAAAAGCTCATGTGAAGTTGTCACATGGGTTATATTATAGTTTCCAAAATCTTCAAGGTAGTCCACCAAGGTTTCACTGAACAGTTCATCATCTTCAAGCAGCAGTATTTTTATCATTTTTTTATTTAAACTCTTTGTAGTTTTGTCTAATAGCGTCATAAATTATAATAGAAACAGAGTTTGCTATATTTAAGCTTCTAGCATCGTTTGTCATAGGTATATTTACGCAAGATTCTTTATGCTGATCCAGCAAAGCTTCGGGAAGTCCAGCATCTTCTCTTCCAAACCATATATAGTCTCCTGCTTTATAATCTGCTTCAAAATAAACCTTATTAGTTTTTGTAGTTGCAAAGTAGTGGTTTGAATTATTTTGATTCATTTGCCAAAACTCCTCTATATTTTCATACTCATACAAGTCAAGATCAGACCAGTAATCCAACCCTGCCCTTCTTAAAGCTTTTTCCGTTATCTCAAAACCGTAAGGCTTTATAAGATGCAGTGCACAGTTTGTAGCAAATGCAAGTCTGCCTATTGTACCTGTGTTTTGCGGTATTCTTGGTTCTAGTAAAACTATGTTGAACATTTAATTCCTTTATTTACTTTTATATTGTTGGCAAAGAGTTTGTAAAAAATTCTAAGCTTTTATTCTTAGCAATACACTTAACTAAATTATTTTTTTTCAAAAATGGTTTGCTTAATTTATCATAGCTATTATAATTCTTTATCACTTCTAAATTTTTTTCTTCTCTTTGTAGTCTTTTAAGACAATTATTTATCTCATCTTTATTATATATTGTCAATAACCAACATTCTAAAGAGTGTACAGATATGGCAAATATGATTTTATCTTTATTTTCTTCATAAAACTCTTCTTGTTTATCTATACTTTCTATTAATTTAGTTGAAATATTATTTATATATGTTTCAATACAAGATGTATCTTTTTGGACTCCAAAGTTTGTATGATCAGAAATATCAGTATCTATTTGAACAATAACATATTCACTATTTAAAACATTATCTCTAAATCTTTTTTCAGAAAGATACTCCAAAAGCATCTCCCAACCACCATATTGATCTTCTTTTTGTTTTTTAGTTGTCTCATCATATGCAGGTTGAAAAGCTTGTATCTCTCCATCCAAATCATCATATCCTCTATAAAAACCACAAAGAATATTCTCTATAACAATATGGTCTGTTATCCCCTCACATGCCAATCCAAACTTTGCCATCTAAAAACCTTTAGGTAGTCCACCCAAATATCCACGTAAAAATGCTTCTGAAAGTTTTAAAGGCTCATCATTTGATGACTTTGGTTTATTTGCAACTGTAATATTTTTCATTCTTGTATGACCTAACTTATTACGAGATACTACAAACAATTTTTGTTCTTCATCATTTAAGTCAATTCCATCTAATACAGCTGGATTATGTGTAGTTAAAAATACTTGCTTATCATATTTTTTTGCTAAATCATTTATAATAAGTATAAGCTTTGTACACAACTTAGGATTAAGAGAAGCATCTATGTTATCTATAGCAAAAGCTTTTGGTGTTTCTTTTGCTACTATAAGTGTAATATAAAACAATATAAATAAAAAACCTTCATTTGTACTTCGTTGATCTATCTCTTGATATAAGTACTTATCTTTTATAACCACTTTATCTTCACCATATGATAAACTATCAGGTATATGTATATCCTCAAACCAGTCAAATAATTGAAGTGATTCTATAATAGTATTTATGTAGCTTTTATCCTCATAATGATTTACTACTTTTAAAAGTTTTAAAAGACCTTCTCCATTTATACCTAATGGTTGAATTTGTCCCTCTTTTTCGAATGTTCTTAGGGCTGTGTTTTCAGGAGAATAAATGAGAAAATCTTGCATACCTATTTGTGAATATCTACCATTAAGATACTTTTGAATAAATGATTTATTCTCAGATTTATTTTCTAATATTAATAATTTTACTTCTTCCTCATCTGAACCTGACACTCTCTCCCATTGAGAATATGCAGTATTATTGTTTGTAAACTCATAATTTGCTAAATCGTTTTTTTGACCAATAGAGATTTCTATGTTTATATTTTCATTCTCTTTATTAAAAGCACTTCTCATCAAGGTCGGTTCAGTTACCCTTAATCCTCTAGAAGATAAAAACTCATTATCCAACTTATTAGATTGATTGGCAGAAACAAAAACCAAAGCTTCAAGTAGATTACTTTTCCCACTTCCATTTTCACCAATAAAAAGATTGACTCTGCCTAAATTTATATCTAAGTCATAGATTGATTTAAAATTTTCTATATGGATTCGTTCTATCATTATTTTCTACTTTATTTTTTATATATTATTATATCACAAATTTTTATGATTATAAAATTACCGTTTTGTTACCATAAACAAATACTTTATCTTTTAAAACTAAGTCTAAAGCATTTGATAGTACAACTTTCTCTACGTTTCTTCCCGCATCTCTCATATCCTGCCAAGTATATGAGTGGTCTACTCTTGTGATATCTTGAGCGATAATTGGACCTTCATCAAGATCATCTGTAACCCAGTGAGAAGTGGCACCTATAATTTTTACACCTCTTTGGTGTGCTTGTTTATATGGGTTTGCTCCAATAAATGCAGGTAGAAAAGAGTGGTGAATATTAAGAACCTGCATAGGGAATGTTCTTACGAATTCAGGAGTTAGTATTCTCATATATTTTGCAAGAACTAAAAGCTCATAGTCGTATTTTTTTATAGCTTTTATTATAAGCTCTTCATGCTCTTCTCTGCTTAAATCTTCATGAGAAACATACTCAAAAGGTATATTAAACTTCTCAACCAGACTTTGTAAGCTGTTGTGGTTTGAAACAACTGCCGTTATATTTGCATCTAGCTCCCCTGCTTCATGTTTTATCAAAAGATCACCTAAACAGTGCATCTCTTTTGTTGCAAGGATAACTATATCTTTTTTCTCTTTTTTTGTTAATTTTACCAAAGAGTTATCAGGAAGAGTGTTGTTGATATCATTTAGAAGTTTATCTTTATCAAATTCACCTTTTATAATAGTTCTCATAAAAAAAGTGTTTGTTTCATCGTCAACAAATTCTGAGTTGCTTTCTATATTTAGATCATTTTCATATAGTAGTTTAGAGATATTGTAAACTAAACCTTTTTGATCTGTTGTTTCAATTAAAAGTCTATATTCGTTCATTAATTTACCTATATATTATTTTTTGGGATTTTATCTAATATTTTCTCAATAGTCAATCCCATAGCACAAGATTCTAAACCATCCACATGTTTGATATATTTTTTACAAAACCCTTCCACCATACAACCGCCTGCTTTTCCCATCCAGTCACCGCTTTTTAGATAATTTTCAAGATCATCATCTTTAAACTTTCCAAAATCATAATGGGTAGCCGAGATATCAACAAACTCATCATCACTGATGGCAAACACCATACATGTTATTATAGATGTTCTAGAACCGCTTTGCAAGTTTAGTATCCTTCTTGCATCCTCTTCATCCTTTGGCTTTCTTAAAAGTTCACCTTGAGCTGTTACAACCGTATCTGCCACAAGTAAAGGTAAATCTAGTCCATATTTTTCTTTACAATCTTTATATTTACCCATTGTTGCTTCATATACAAACTTATGCGGATCTTTTGTTGTTATTTGTTCCTCATCAAAATCAGAGCCTGATTGTATGAACTTTATATTGTGTGCTTTTAATATATCTGCTCTTGTTATTGAGTTTGACCCTAGTCTTATCAATCTTTATCCTTATTTAAAAGCTTTTTGAAGCTCTTTGTTTATTCTACTTTTTGATAATTCATCCAGGTTCATTTGATTTAGCAATAGTTTTGTTTCACTATGAACTTTAAAACCATATTGCGCCATTAAACGAACTGCACGAACCATCCTTAGGCTGTCATCTGTAAAACTGTCACAATTAACTGCTCTTAAAAGTTTATTATCTATATCATCCATACCACCGTGAAAATCAAGCAGTTTGTTTTGGGTGATATTATACATTAAGCTGTTAACTGTAAAGTCTCTTCTTTGTGTAGATAACTCTTCATCATCAACTATCTCTATCTCAAATCCATGATAACCTTTAGATGTTTTTTTTTCAATTCTAGGAAGGGCTATATCAATACCCTCCATATTGTAAACATGAAACTTTTCTGATAATACCTGCAGATCATATTTTTTCACTATAGTTTTCATTAATTCTTTATCTATTCCAAATACTTCAATATCAATATCATCTGAAACAATACCCATAGCAGCATCTCTTAAAAAACCGCCCACAATATAGATACGGGTAGTAAAAGGTAAAAAAATAGATCTGATTTTATCAAGTTTAACTTGTTGTGAAGAGTTGAAAGTAAGTTGTAGTTTTGAAGTTCTCATTTATCTCCTTACTTTAAATCACAAGGGGAAATTCCCCTTGTGGATACATTTAAATATTTAAAGTATATATTAAACGTAGCTGGCGATTAGATCACCCATTTGTGAACAGTTAACCTGCTCTTTACAATCATAAGCGCTTAAGTCACCTGTTCTGTAACCCTCAGCCATTGCTTTTTTAATTGCTGCATCTATTGCATCTGCGGCAGCTTCTTCATCTAAAGAATATCTAAGCATCATAGAAGCACTAGAGATTGTAGCGATAGGATTTGCTATCCCCTGTCCTGCAATATCAGGAGCTGAACCGTGAATAGGTTCATAAACTGCTGTTCTTTCACCCGTTGAAGCAGATGGAAGTAATCCAATTGAACCACTTAACATTGAAGCTTCATCAGATAAGATATCTCCAAAAATATTTCCTGTTAAGATAACGTCAAATTGTCTCGGGTTTGCTATTAATTGCATAGCACAGTTATCAACATACATATGTGTAAGTTCAACTTCCGGGTACTCTTTAGCAATTCTTTCAGTTGTATCTCTCCATAGTTGAGAAACATCAAGAACATTTGCTTTATCAATAGAACAAACTCTTTTATCTCTTTTCATTGCAAGTTTAAATGCAACGTGAGCGATTCTTTCGATCTCAGAAACAGTATACACCATAGTGTTCCATCCCTTCTCTTGGGTTTTACCTTTTGGCTCACCAAAGTAGATTCCACCGATAAGTTCTCTTACAACCATAATATCAACACCTTTGATAACCTCTGGTTTTAAAGAAGATGCATCAACCAGTTCATCGTACACAACAGCAGGTCTAAGATTGGCAAATACACCCATCTCTTTTCTAAATCTTAAAAGTCCAGATTCAGGTCTAAGTTCTCTTGGCTGGTTGTCCCATTTAGGTCCGCCGATTGCTCCAAATAAACAAGCATCAGAAGCTAATACACCCTCAACTGTTTCTTGAGGAAGGGGGTTGCCTGTAGCATCGATTGCACATCCACCCATTAAATATTCAGAGTAGTTAAAATCAATATCAAATTTTTTTCCTACTGCATCTAAAACTTTTACAGCTTCATCAACGATCTCAACACCGATACCGTCACCTTTAATTAGTGAAATATTATAATTTTTAGCCATTATGTGCTTCCTTTTTTGCAAAGTTCATTAAACCGCCGTCCGCTAAAAGTTCCTGCATAAAAGGGGGGATAGGTGTAAATTCATATTTTTTTTCAGTATCAATATTCTCAATAGTTCCCGCATCAAGATCTATAGAGATAAGCTCACCCTCTTTTATATCTAAAGCATTGCCAAGTTCAAATATAGGAAGACCCATATTAAAAGCGTTTCTATAAAAGATTCTTGCAAATGAAGGTGCAACTATTGCAGCAACTCCAGCAGCTTTTAAAGCAATCGGAGCGTGCTCTCTGCTTGATCCGCATCCGAAATTCTCACCTGCAACGATTATATCTCCAGGTTGAACCTTTGATGCAAATTCTGGATCTGCATCTTCCATAACATATTTTGCCAAATGGTGTGGATCGCTGCTATTTAAATATCTAGCAGCAATGATCAGATCAGTGTCGATATTGCTGCCGAAATTCCATACTTTTCCGGTAATTTTATTCATAATATCTATATCCTTAATTCAATTATTATGCGCATTTTATCTAAAGTTTCATTAATTAATTATTTCTTTAATAAATTTGGGTATAATATCATCTTTATACACAAGAGGCAAATTATTTAATAATTAATTTTTTGTACTGTGATAATATAATACAAAACTTGAAAAGGCTTGTAATAATCGATGGCAACAAAAGTAAAAGATATAAATAAATCAATAGAAAAGATCTTTAAAGATCATAAAGACACTACATTAACGCATGAACAGCTTGTAAAGATTTTCCCAAAAGCTCCAACTGCAGCCGTAACCAAAAAGATACTAGCTCAAAAACAACTTTTTAATGTTATTCTTATAAGTTCAAGAGAACAGGCAAAAAGACTAAATGAGATTGAGTTCAAAAAAAGAGAAGATGCTAGGATAAAAAGGCAGGAAAATCCCGATGCGGATGATTTTGATCTTCTTAAAAACAAAGAGCTTCTTGAATGGAGCAGATCCGACTCTCCCGTTAGAATGTATCTAAGAGAGATGGGAAAAGTTCCTTTATTAACAAAAGAGGAAGAGGTAGAGATAAGTCAATCAATGGAAAAAGGTGAAGATACTATCCTTGATGCTATATGTTCCGTACCTTATCTTATAGATTTTATTTTAGAATATAAAGAACCTTTAGTAAACAGAGAAAGAAAAGTAAAAGAACTTTTCAAGAACTTCGATGATGAAAATGATGAAGAAGGTGATGCTATTGAGGGGTCTGAAGAGGAGGTTGACGATTCTGAAGATACAGACGATACAAAAGAGAGCAAAAAATCTAAAAAACTAGATAAAAGAGCTGAAAATATTATCGAATCATTCAAACAGCTGGAAAAAGCAAAAAAAGACTGGATAAAGTTCACCGCAAAAGAGGAACCAAAAAGTGAAGATGAGATAGATGTAGTTGTTTACGATCTAGCAAATGCTTTTAAAAAGAAACTTATAAAAGAGAGTTTAATAGAGCTTGGACCTACAAGTAAACTAATAACAGAGATAGTAAAAGCTATGGAAACATCACTAAACAGTGATAACGGTTTTGAAGTTGAACTAAAAAGACTAGAATATAAACTACCTTTATTTAACGATACTTTAAAAGCGAACCACCAAACAATTCTGGATAAGATATTAACACTTTCAAAAGTTGATATTATAGGTATGGTACCTGAAGCTACAATGGTTTCTACATATATGGAGATCAAAAAACTATTCCAAACAGCAGAAGCTAGTAAGGGTGGCTTTGATCTTGAAGAGGAAGAGTTAAAAGACGTACTAGAGCAGATAAAACTTGGTAAACAGATCACTGATAAAGCTAAGAACAGAATGGCAAAATCAAACCTTAGGCTTGTTGTATCTATTGCAAAAAGATACACAAATAGAGGTCTTCCGTTCCTTGACCTTATCCAAGAGGGTAATATTGGTCTTATGAAGGCTGTTGACAAGTTTGAATATAAAAAAGGATATAAGTTCTCTACTTATGCAACTTGGTGGATTAGACAAGCAATCTCTAGAGCTATTGCGGATCAAGCAAGAACTATTAGAATCCCTATTCATATGATTGAAACAATTAACAGAATCAATAAGATCATTAGAAAAGGTATACAAGAGGAAGGTAAAGAGCCGGATGTAGAGCAAATCGCTAAAGATGTTGGTTTAACAGTAGATAAAGTTAAGCAGGTTATTAAGATAACTAAAGAGCCTGTATCACTTGATGCTCCTATAGGAAATGAGGATGACGGTAAATTCGGTGACTTTGTTGCTGATACGCAAGCACCGACTCCTATAGAAAATATTATGCATGAAGACCTTTTAAGCCAGATAGATCAGATATTAGGGCAACTTAATGAAAGAGAACAAGCAGTTATTAGAATGAGATTTGGACTTTTAGAAGATAAAAGTGATAGAACACTTGAAGAGATCGGTAATACTCTAAGTGTTACAAGAGAAAGAGTTAGACAAATAGAATCAAGTGCTATTAAAAAATTAAAACACCCTAAGGTGGGTAGAAACTTGAAAAACTACGTTGAGAGTTAATAAAAACTCTCATCTTTTTAAAGCAAAAAAAAGGGCAAGATTTAAATATCTTGCCCTTTTTCTTTTGCTTTTCTTTTGGAGCGCATGATCGCAGATGCAAGTTTTCTCATATCTTCAGTAGTATCAAGCTCATCCATTATCTCTAAACCAAGCAGAGTTTCAAGACAATCTTCAAGGGTAACAATTCCTTCTGTTTAATCGTAACTGTCAGTTACAATAAGTATATTTTCATTAATACTTTCAACATTGCTCATTATCTCTTCTATTGTAACATAAGGATTTTTAATAGCGTACTTAAAGATCTTTTATAAGTGTGTCTTTTTGTATAGTAAACACAACACTTCTTGGAGTTAAAATATCTTTTATCTTTTTGTTCTTTAAAGTTAGGGTGTTGATTCCATATCATTTATAACACTATTCTCAGTGTGTATAAGCTCTTCTCTTGAAACTGTATCCATATGACCTGACTAAAAGGAGGAAATGCCCTTGGGGTGCATTAGCTTTACCATAAGCTGATAAACTCCTGTCATATTAGAGATAATCGTTCTAACTTCATCTATAGTTAGAACTACAGGTATATTCTTTCTATCTTGCGCTCTTAAAGCTTGAATATTCTGGTCAGCTAAAGAGATATTTAGTATTTTGCAGTATTTCACGATATAAAAATAGGATATCATTAAAAGCTTGATTTTATAAATCAAGACTTCGTCGTGTGAGTAGTTGGACTTACCTTTTGAACAGTTGCCAAGTTCGTTAAAAATTGTTCGATCTCAACTTTACCCATATCTTTGGGATGTCGTTTATTATGATGTAATCCCGCAGGTACGAGGACAAAAAGGATATATCTCTTTGCCCAATGTATATAAACTTGTTCTGTTCTTATACTATAATGTTTAAATCTTATTTTGTCTCTCATGATTTCAAGTAATTTTTTAGCCATAATTATCTCCCATCTTAAGTAAATATAAAAACCAACAAAATGTTGTTTTATTACGATTTTTGACAAATAAATATACATTATGTTGTTTTATCGGTTATATACAGTGATAAACTATACATTGAAACTCTATCAAAAAATTAAAAAAAACTTAACAAATATGACATATTGCAATATTTTTTAATAAAAAAATTTAAGATCACTTTATTAAAAGGTTTTAGAGGATAAAAATAAAACAACATTTTTTATGTATATTTATTTTCACATTTAAGGGTATTTGATATAAAATGTTATACTAATAAATAGTTATATGATTAGATACAAGTTAAAAAATATAA
>JAYEMD010000080.1:0-16589 GCA_034717895.1 Campylobacterota bacterium
TTTATTTATTAACAATTTATTTTTTAAAGAACTTTCAAATCATTTCTAGTTTACTACTTGTAAACTCAGTCTCTATCGGTGTTCCGATAAGTTGCTGTCGTTTTGTGGGGCGAATTATAATAGAAAAGTTTGGCTTTGTCAAGAGCTTATGCTTAATTGATTCTTAAATTTTGGAATTTATGTTTTTTTACTTTTTTTAACATATATTTATATAATTTATTTTAGATATAATTCTTTCAATATATACAAGGATTTAATTATGACATTAGAAGAGATAGATAAAAAATATGTTTTAAATACTTATAACAGGAACTACGTAAATTTTAAAAAAGGTGTTAACTCTACTTTATGGGATGATAGTAATAATGATTATATTGATTTTACAAGCGGAATAGGTGTTGTATCATGCGGACACGGAAATGACAGAATCTCAAAAACTATATGTGATCAGGTATCGAATATAACACATATATCAAATCTATATGCTATAGAGCCTCAGGCTATGCTTGCTCAAAAGGTTGCACAGCTTAGTGGTTATGATGTTGCAATGTTCTTTGCCAACAGTGGAGCTGAAGCTAATGAGGGAGCAATTAAAATTGCTAGAAAATACGGTGAAACTAAATTCAATAATAAAAAATATAAAGTTATCACCTTAGAACACTCTTTTCACGGTCGAACTATAACTACAGTAAAAGCTACAGGTCAAAGCTCAATGCATACTGATCACTTTTCACCTTATCCGGACGGTTTTTCATACAATGCACAAATTAACGATATTTACAACAGTATAGATAATGAAACTGTTGCTGTTATGATAGAGCTTGTTCAAGGTGAGGGTGGTGTACAACCTCTTCCTAAAGAGGAAGTTCAAAAACTTAGTACTTATTTAAAAGAAAATGATATTTTACTTATTGTTGATGAAGTTCAAACAGGAGGTTTTAGAACAGGTGAGTTCTTGGCTTCTAATTTGTATGATATTGAACCTGATATTATCACTATGGCTAAAGGTGTAGGTGGTGGTGTTCCTATAGGTATAGTTATGACGACACATAAAGATATTTTCTCTCCCGGTGACCATGGAAGTACATTTGGAGGTAACTATTTAAGTACAGCTGCTTCATTAGAGGCTTGTAATATCCTAGAAGAGCAAAAAAACTGTGGTCATCTTGATGAGACTATTATTTATTTTGATAATAAATTAAAACAATTTTATGAAAATAATAGAGAGTTATTTACTGATATGGTTGGTCTTGGACTTATGAGAGGTCTGAGAGTTAAGGATGCAGATACTCTAACAAGCATAATAGAAAAGTCTTTTGAGAATGGTGTACTTGTATTGAAAGCCGGAAAAAATACTCTTAGATTTCTTCCACCTCTTACTATTACAAAACAAGAGATCGATCAAGGGTTTGAAAGACTGGAGAAAGCAATTGAAAACATATAAAAATATATCTTCTTCAATATTGCTTTTATTATCTGGATATTTATTTGCAAATGATGATATATTGTCTCAAAATAAAAAGGAGATATTAAAATATTCTTATGAAAAAGCAAAGCAGGATAGCAGCAAGCTTAGTAAAGACTGGATAAATCCGGTAACATATAAATATATTTATAATGAGGGTGAACAATATGACACAAAAAAATCATTTATAAGTATATCTCAACCTATTTTTAAAAGCGGTGGTATATACAGTGCACTTAAATACGCATCTAGTATAGATAGATATTCAGAAATATCAATTGATGCACAAAAGCAAGAGCTAGTAAAACAAGCTTTAAAACTTTTGTTTGAGATAAACAAGATAGATCTTACTATAAAAAAGCAAGAACTTCTTGTATCAAACGCAACAATAGATGTTGACAGAAAAAAAGAATTAGTACTAAACGGTATACTTGATACATCTTTTTTAGATAATGCTATATTAGAGTCCAATATAAAAAGAAACACTCTAATTGATTTTCAATACCAAAAAGATCAGCTGATAAATTCTTTCTCAAACATAAGTGATAAAAAATATTATGAGATTGATCTTCCCGTATTCTTTGTTATAGATAATAATAAGTATATAAACAATAACATCTATATCAAGCAAGCTTCTGTGGATATTGACAGTTCATACTGGATGAAAAAGATGACAACTGCCAGATATCTGCCGACTGTAAATTTTACTGCCGATTACACTAAATATCACGAAATAGATAATCATCCGACATTATCAGAGGATGGAACAAAAAATATCGGTATTAATATAACAGTTCCTCTGGATATAAAATACTACAACACAATACAAAGTTCAAAACTGGACTATCTAAAGAAAAAAGTCTCTTTAAGTGATAAGAAAAAAGAGGAATTATCAATATATAAGAACTCAACTTCAAAAATAAAAAGTTTGGATAAAAAGATAAAAATAGCTAATAATGATCTAAAACTTTATGAATCACTTTTAAAACAGATGGAAGAGCAACTAAATGTTGGATTAAAAACTCAAGCAGATCTACAAACAATGAAAAACTCAAAAGATCTTAAATTATTAGAGATAAAATCTTTAAATATTGATAAACAATTACAATTGTTAGAGATATACTCACGGATAGCAAATGGATAAAAATAATATGAAATTCAGTGAATACTTTCAAGAGTGGCTTTACGGTAAAGAGGGCTATTATGCCAACTATAAAGTTATAGGAAAAGAGGGTGACTTTTATACCGCAGTAAGTAGTAGCAAATTTTTTGGTGGATCCATCGGTAAAAGAGTTGTTGATACTATCAATGAAGGTTTTTTACCTAAGGATACAACTGTTGTAGAGATAGGTGCTCACCACGGTTATCTTTTATCTGATATGATACAATTTATCTTTACTTTAAAACCTGAACTAATAGGTACCTTAAAATTTGCCATAGTAGAAAGATACGAACATCTAAGAATTAAACAAAAAGAGTATTTCCAAAAATGCTTTGGAGATGATATACAACTTATACATTACAATGATATATCCCAACTACAATTAGATAATGCATTCGTAGTAGCAAATGAGATATTTGATGCTTTTCCTTGTGAGCTTGTTTATACTAATGAAGATGAAAAACTGCAATATGCTCAAGTAAATAATGAAAAAATAGAGTTTGTAGATATTAATGATACAAAGTTAAGTACATACTGTAGTACCAATAATATTACAAAAGGGGAAGTTGCCGTAGGGTATGAAGAGTTTGCAAAAAATATGTGTCAAAATATCAAACAATTTGAATTTGTCACCTTTGATTACGGGGAAAAATATCCTAGAAATGATTTTTCATGTAGAGTATATGAAAAGCATAATGTATATCCAATCTTTGATGAAGAGATAGAGTTAAAAAAACTTTTCGGTAAAACTGACATCACATATGATGTAAACTTCTCACATGTAATAAAGAGCTTTGAAAATGAGGGTGCAAAAAATATAATATTTGAAACTCAACTAAAAGCTCTGGTTAACTTCGGAATTATAGAACTTTTAGAGATCCTTCATAAAAATGTTGATGAAAAAACATATATAAGCGAGTCTAATAAAGTTAAAACATTGTTAAATCCAACAGGGATGGGTGACAGATTTAAGATGGCCTGCTTTAGACAAGAAGCAAATGTTGATTTATAAAATAATTATATATTAGGAGATAAAATGAACTTAATTGTAAACGGTGAAAATAAAACCTTCATATCAGAAACGACACTAAAAGAGATAATAGTATCTTTAAAGATTGAAGATAAAGTGATGGCGGCAGCTGTTAATATGGAGGTTGTAAAAAAAGAGAACTGGGAAACTTTCAAACCTAAAGAAAATGACAAAATAGAGCTTTTACAATTTGTAGGAGGGGGATGATCACTTATTCTATTAAGGATAAAATAGGATAAGTTTATCTCTTAATTTGACAATTATAAACATAAAATATTGTATTGTTTTTAAAATGTTACTTTTTTATCACTTTTTTTTGTTACTATTCTTATAGATATTGGTTATGATCATGTAATATATTGATATTAACCTCCGCAAATTTTAAATCTTTAGTTTCAAAGAGTGTAAAGTGCAGCTAACTTCTTCATTCATAAATTATCAATTTATTTAATTTATGTTTCATAATCCAATATCAAAATTTAAAATTTTCTAAAAATAATATTCTTATTATATTATCTCAATCTTTTTAAATTAAATTTGATATAATCCTATAAAATTTATATAAAAGAGTAAAGTATGGTTCATGATATAGGTTCAGTATGTACATATTGTGGTGTTGGTTGTGATATAACCGCACAGGTTCAAGACAATAAGATCCTAAAAATATATGCACAAAGCGACGGCTATGTGTCACAAGGCAAGCTTTGTATAAAAGGTAAGCATGGTTTTGATTTTGTAGATTCTCCTCATAGAATAAGAGATGCAAGAATAAAAAAATCTTTCATTGAAGATAATTTTGAAGAGATGCCAAGAGAGCTAAAAGCTAGAAGTAAAACACTTATAGAGTTGGATGAACAGTGGTATACTTCAAACTATGAATTTGCCACATCACTAGCAGCTTGGAAACTTTCAGAACTTAAAAACAAGTTTGGAGCAAAAAGTTTTTGTGCAACAGGTGGAGCACGTACTAGTTGTGAAAGTGGTTTTTTACTTCAAAAATTCACAAGAGAAACTATGGAATCTCCAAATATAGACAACTGTGCCAGAGTCTGTCATGCACCAAGTCTAAACGGTATGGCTGCAACAATCGGTGAGGGTGCGGCAACTAATCCGTACGATGATATCTATGAAACTGAATTTATGATGGTAATTGGATCAAATACAACAGAAGCTCACCCAATTGTTGCAAACAGAATGATAGATGCAGCAAGAAAAAAAACAGCTCAGCTTGCCGTATGTGATGTAAGAAATATACAACTTGGAAAATTTGCTACAGAAGAAGTGGTTATCCCTTATGAATCAAATCTACTATTTTTAAATGCAATTGCATATGTGATTCTAAAAGAGGAACTATACAACCAAGAGTTCATAGATACAAGAACAAAAGAGTTTGAACAGTATAAAGAGTCTATACTAAATGACCCTTATGCAAATCCTGAATATTTTAAAAATATAAATGGATATGAAATATTATCAGAACAAATACCGACTTTAGCTAGAACATATGCATCTAAAAAATCTATGATATTCTGGGGTCTAGGAATTACAGAAAATTTAGATGGAAGCTATGCGGTTATGGCGATTGTAAATTTAGCTCTAATGACCGGAAATATCGGTAAAATAGGTGCCGGGCTTATGCCGCTACGTGGACAAAACAATGTGCAGGGTACTTGTGATATGGGTTGTTTACCTTATTATGGTCCTGATTATACAAAGCCAAAAGTTGAAGGTCTTAAGACTCCCGATGCAATTGACGCCATGCTTGATGGGAAGATCAAGTCGATGATCGTTATGGGTGAAGATCTAGCACATATACATCCAAACCAAAACAAAATCAATAAAGCTCTAGCAAATCTTGAACTTCTAATATCACAAGAGTTGTTTATGACGCAGATCGCTAAAAAATCAGATATTGTATTTGGTGTAAAATCTGCATATGAAAAAACCGGTGTTTATGTAAATGCTATGAGAAGACTTCACCTTTCTCAACCCCTTGTTGAAAATGATCTACCTGATGACTGGCAGGTGTTAAGAGATATAGAAAACAAGATAAAGGGTGAATTTTTATTTAATACAAGTAATGATGTTTGGGATCAAGTAAGAGAAGAAGCACCTTATAGATATGGGGGAGCAAGCTATAAAAAGCTTGAAAAAAATAGGGCAAGAGGATTGCAATGGCCTGTAAGCAGAGTAGACACACCAAGACTTCACCTTGAATCGTTTAGAACTCCTGACGGATATGGTTACTTCAAATATAATGGTTACCAAATAAGAGGGCAGATCAAAAAACTAGTACAGAAAGGAAGCTATGAAAACTTCTACCTTACAACCGGAAGAATACTTATTCACTACAACAATGCTGCACAAACTATTCAAACTGCAAAGCTTCAAGAGAAACATCCTGAAGATATTCTACTTATTAGCATAGAGGATAAAGATAGAATCAAAAGTGATAAAGTGATACTAAAATCACAATATGGACAAACTAACCCTCTTAGTATAAAATTTGTAAAAACCGTTAAAAAAGGGACAATGTTTACATCTTTCCACCATGCAAAATCAAATATAAACTATATTTTCGGTGATGAAAGTGACGTAAATACAAAAACTGCACTATTTAAATCTGTTGAAGTTGAAGTGATAGAGGTATAGTACCTCTATTATCTCTAAAGGATAAAAATTATCCTTTATTAATCTTATCTTAATAATTTAAACTTGTTGAAATGATAAGTTGAATTTTTAAAAAAAAATCAGTAAAATTTCATAACTTAAAATAAAACAAGGAATTAAAAATGTTAGTAACTAAACAAGCTCCAGATTTTACAGCAACAACTGTATTAGCAGACGGTCAAATCGTAGATGATTTTAAATTATCGGAAAACTATGGTGAAAAAGGAACTGTTCTATTCTTTTACCCGCTAGACTTTACATTTGTATGTCCTTCTGAAATCATTGCATTCTCTAAAAGAGTTGAAGATTTCAAAGCAAGAGGTGTTAATGTTATTGGTGTTTCTGTTGATTCACAATTCTCACACTTTGCATGGAGAGAAACTCCGGTAAACCAAGGTGGTATCGGAAGAGTTAACATGCCTTTAGTAGCAGACTTAACAAAACAAATCTCTAAAGATTACGATGTACTTTTAGATGGTGGAGTAGCTCTTAGAGGTTCTTTCCTAATTGATGCTGACGGTACAATCAGACATGCAGTTATCAATGACTTACCACTAGGTAGAAATATTGACGAGATGATCAGAATGGTTGATACTATGATCTTTACAAACGAGCATGGTGAAGTTTGTCCAGCTGGTTGGGTAAAAGGTGATGACGGTATGAAACCTGATGCTGAAGGTGTTGCTTCTTACTTAACTTCTCACGAGGGTGATTTATAATAAACTATTTATAAAACTCAAAAAAAGGGGAAGCGACAAACACTTCCCCTTTTTTTATTATCAATATCTTGCTATAATTTGCATATGAAAAAACAATTTAAATTTGAACTTACAAATAATACTATAGAAAATATAGATACATTTTCACAGCTGCTTAATAAAGAACCAAATCTAATTTTAAATGAAGCCTTGGAACTTTACTTTGAAACTCAACAGAAAAAACTACTGGAAAAAAATCTTGAAGATGAGAATATGATGACAAACCTTGACTTTGATGAATTCTGGGATGATGTAGATATTTAACACTTTATTTTACTTCCTTTCATTAAATAGCACGCTTCAGAAAAGCTAAATAAAACTTTGATATAATCACTTAAAATTAAATATAGGAAATTATATATAATGAGAGATTGGTTAGACGAATATAAAAACGATGAAGTAAGAACTCAAATGTATTATGCCAAACAAGGCAAAATTACAAAAGAGATGGAATGTGTTGCCGAAGTTGAGAATCTAGATCCGGAACTAGTAAGAAAAGAGGTAGCTAGAGGTAGGATGATTATCCCTGCAAATATAAACCACAAACATCTAAAACCTATGGCAATAGGTATTGCTACAAAATGTAAGATCAATGCAAATATAGGTTCTTCCGCATTAGCTTCTGATATCCAAGGTGAGATAGAAAAAGTTGATGCATCTTTAAAATACGGTGCAGATACAATTATGGATCTAAGTACCGGTGGTGACCTTGATTCTATTAGAGAAGCAGTTATTGAACACTCTACTGTACCAATAGGTACTGTACCTATCTATCAAATTATTCATGACTGTGGTGATGATATCAATAACTTAAATATTGAAGTTATGTTAAGTACACTTGAAAAACAAGCAAAACAGGGTGTTAGTTACTTTACTATCCATGCGGGATTCCTTTTAGAGCATATGCCGAGCATTGCTAAAAGAAAAATGGGTATTGTTTCAAGAGGTGGTTCTCTTATGGCATCATGGATGATGCACTACCATAAAGAAAATCCATTTTATGAAGCATATGATGCTATTTTAGATATCTGTGCAAAATACGATGTTTCACTTTCACTAGGTGATAGTTTAAGACCCGGTTGTCTTGCAGATGCTTCTGATCAGGCACAGTTAAACGAACTTAAAGTACTTGGTGACTTAACTTTAAGAGCTTGGGAAAAGCATGTACAGGTTATGATAGAGGGTCCGGGACACGTACCACTGAATGAAGTTGAGAGAAATATGAAACTTGAAAGAGAATATTGTCACGAGGCACCTTTCTATATCCTGGGACCTCTTGTAACCGATATCGGTGCCGGATATGATCATATCACTTCAGCAATAGGTGCAGCCGTTGGTGGATGGCATGGATGTTCGATGCTTTGTTACGTAACTCAAAAAGAGCATCTTGGTCTTCCAAATGCGGAAGATGTAAGAAGCGGTATCATAGCTTATAAAATAGCGGCTCATGCAGCAGATATAGCAAGAGGTAGAAAAAATGCTACAGATGTAGATGATGCTATGTCTGATGCTAGATACAACTTTGACTGGAACAAACAGTTTGAGTTGGCACTTGACCCAGACAAAGCAAGAGAATTCCACGATGAAACTCTTCCGCAAGATGTATTTAAAGATGCAGAGTTCTGTTCTATGTGTGGACCAAAATTCTGTTCTTATAAGATAACAAGACAGATTGTTGAAGAACACGATCTATCAGCTGTTAAATAAAAATATAAAACACTTACACAAACTTTTTCAAATAAGATAAATTTTATCTTATTTGAATTATAATCACCCAGTATAATTAATAAAAGGATAAAAGATGGCAAGTATTGAAAATATACAAGAAAAGCTAAAATCTGTAGCATATCCCGGATTTACTAAATCGATAGTAGATTTTGGATTTGTTAAAAATATTGAACTAAATGACAATGATGTAATTGTAGATCTAGAGATCACATCAAGTGCACCTGAAGTTGAAGAGAGTTTAAAAACGGATATTGTAAAACAATTAAAAATACTAGGACTTGATAATATACAAGTTGTAGTAAAAAAACCTTCAGCTCCGAAACAACAAAGCAACTCTACAAGTGGTAAGAATATAGCACCTCAGATCAAAAACTTTGTAATGGTAAGTTCCGGAAAAGGTGGTGTCGGTAAATCAACAACATCGGTAAACTTAGCAGTAGCACTTGCAATGCAAGGTAAAAAAGTTGGACTTTTAGATGCGGATATCTATGGACCCAATATACCTAGAATGGTTGGTGTTGAAGGTATGGAAGCAAAAATAGAGGGTAATAAAGTTATCCCATTCCAAGCATACGGTATTGAGATAATGTCTATGGGTTCACTTATAGACCAAGGTCAAGCCTTAATGTGGAGAGGAGCAATGGTTATGAAAGCTATTACACAACTTCTTCAAGATATAAAATGGGGTGAGTTAGATGTACTAGTTATAGATATGCCTCCTGGAACAGGTGATGCTCAACTTACTTTAGCACAATCTGTACCGGTTGCAGCAGGTGTTAACGTTACTACTCCTCAGCACGTTGCACTTGATGATTCAAGAAGATCTTTAGATATGTTTAAAAAACTTCATATTCCGGTAGCTGGAATCGTTGAAAATATGTCTGGATTTATCTGTCCTGAATGTTCACATGAAAGTGATATATTCGGTCAAGGTACATGTAAAGAGCTAGCAGAAGAATACGACACTAAAGTTATAGCAAATATACCAATAGAACCAAGTATTAGAGTCGGTGGAGATGAGGGTAAACCTATAGTTTACTTCTATCCAGATTCAGAAAGCGGTAAAAGATACCTAAAAGCAGCAGAAGCATTATGGGATAATATTCAAAAATCTAATGAAGAGGGTTCTATAAGCAATGAAGCTATCCAACCTACTATGCCAGCAGGTGTAAGTGCGTGTAGTACACAAGGTCAAGCTCATAAAGCACAACAAGAAGCTGCGAAAAGCGGTGGTTGTGGAAGCCATGGCGGTGACGGTCAAGGTAGTTGTGGCTGCGGTCAGTAATATAACACCACACATACTAAATATATTTACAAAGCCTCATCTTTTGATGGGGCTTTTTTATTTGTATGTATAGTTTATTTGGTATAATACAAAAAACAAATTTATAAGGTATAACTATGATTAAAGTTGATCTGTTACAACACTCAAATTTAGATGTATGTGCCCATGCTATAAGAACATGCTGGCAAAGTTTTGATAAAAGTGATGAGGGTGGGGAAAAAGACAAAGAACTAATAAATAGAGTTGGAAATAAATTTAAACATGCTTCAACATTAGAGCATCTTACTTATACTTTTTATATAAGCGGTGTTAGTCGAGCACTTCTTCAAGAGCTTGCTCGTCACAGAATGGCATCTCCTAGTGTAAAATCTACTAGATACACACTAAAAGAGTTAAAAGATGAAGAATCTTTTACGAACGGTATGAGTATGGTTGAACTAAAAGAAAAATATATAAACAAAGATGAAGTATATGCTGATAAGCATATGGTAAGAGCATCTAAATATCTTGTATTTACTAACGAACTTGGTGTTGATTTTAGTTCTGTGGCTGCATTGGAAAATTTAAGAGTTATGCTTCTTGACGGTATTTCAAATGATAGAGCAAAGTATTGTCTTCCTGAAAGCTATAAAACAGAACTTACATGGAGTATAAATGCCAGAAGTCTGCAAAACTTTATAAACCTAAGAAGCAGCAGCTCTGCACTTTGGGAGATAAGAGATCTTTCAAAATGCCTGTTTGATGCACTTCCTAAAGATCATCAATACCTTTTTGAAGATTGTTTATCTATTTAGTAGGTATGATTCCATAACCGTTCGATGAATGGTTTTGGATAATTTCACTGCAAGGTAATGCTCTTTTTAGTTTTGATATCAACTGTCTTAAATGACCGTTTGTATTTTCTCTACCCCACACGGCTATCTCTAACTCTTTATTATTAACTGTTTGTCCTATATTTTCGATCATTTTACCAAATAATAGAGATTCTTTATTTGTTAGTGTTACAGGTTTGTCGTTATAAAATAAAATTTTTGAATCACTGTTATAATAACATTCTTCAGAAAGTACCAACTGCTGTTGAAGTTTATTTTGAAAATTTAAATTAATCTTTGCAATTACTTCTCGAAGATCAAAAGGTTTTTTAATATAATCGTCACATCCAAGGTCATATGCTTTTAAAACCGTGTCTATGTTATCATCACCGCTTATTATAAATATTTTTGCATTTGCATTTTTAAGTTTTATTTTTTTAACAAGTTCCAAACCATTTATATCAGGTAAATTTATATCTATAATATATAGATCAAAATGATTATCTACAGCTTTAAATACCTTTTTACTGTCTTTTCCTATACACGATGCTATATTATAACCCATCTTTTCAAAAGTATCGGTTATAAATTTATTTAACTCTTGGTTATCTTCTACTAATAATATTTTCATAAGATGATTTTACTGAAAAATTATTAATTTTAATTTAATAATAATAATAAAAAGTATCAATTTCTTTTATTATTTTGTAAAACTCTTTGTGAATGAGTTAAAGATACTGCAATAGAATCTGTTATATCCAAAGGTTTTATCTCTCTTTTAATACCCAGTAATCTTTTTACCATAAACGCTACTTGCTCTTTTGAAGCCTTACCGTTTCCTGTCACCGCTTTTTTTACCTGAAGAGGAGTATACTCACTAAAATTACCTATCTCTTGAAGTATTTTTAAACTCAATGCTCCTCTAAATTGTGCAAGTTTAATTACAGATTTTGGATTATATGCAAAAAACATATCTTCTATTGCTACTTCATCTATTGTGTGATTATTTAATATTATATCAATCCCCTCTACCAATTCCATTATTTGTTCTTGTAATACTCTGGATTTTATTTTCACTAATCCCGCTTCTATAAGTTTTGGCTTTTTCACATTTTCACTTATCTCTAAAATCGCATAACCACAGTTAATAGTCCCCGGATCAATACCTAAAATTTTCAATTATTCACTCTTTTCACACATCTTGTTCACATGTTTTTCACTAATTTATCAATTATAATAACATATTTTTACTTTTTATTTTTTACTTTTATTTTTTTTAGATATAATATCTACATATTTAAATTTAGGACTATAATAATTTGACTGCAAAAGATATATTATCACAATTACAAAATGAAGTATCTCAAAATGACTTTGACCGATATCTAAAACAGCTTGTTTATAAAAAATCAAGCTCTAATGATGAAGTTGCCGTATTTGAGGTACAAAATAAATTTGTAGCTAATTATATAAAAACAAAATTTTCACACATACTTCAAGATATATTTGAAAAAGAAGCACATATAAAACCTTCTATAGAGATAAAAATTGCAGGTGAAAGAAGAAAATCAAAAAAGTCTATTCAAGATGAACAGATGATGAGAAATACATCTGAAAGCACTATACTAAATCAATCATATACTTTTGAATCTTTTGTAGTGGGTAGTTCTAACCAAATGGCTTATACCGCATCTAAAGCAGTTGCGGAAAAACCGGGAAAACAATACAATCCACTTTTTATATACGGTGGTACGGGTCTAGGGAAAACACATCTTCTTCAAGCTATAGGTAATGATGCTATTGAAAAAAACAAAAATGTTATCTATGTAACCGTTGAGCAGTTTATGAATGACTTTACCTTTAGTCTTAAAAACAAAAATATGGAGCATTTTAGAAATAAATACAGACAATGTGATCTGTTACTTATAGATGATATCCAGTTTTTAAGCGGTAAAGAGAGTACACAAGAGGAGTTTTTTCATACCTTCAATGAGCTTCACACTGCAAATAAACAAATAGCAATGACGGCAGATAAGCTTCCTTCTCAAATTGCAGGTCTGGAAGAGAGACTAAAAAGCAGATTTGAACACGGTTTAAAATCTCATATTCAGATCCCTGAACTTGAGACAAAAATAGCGATTATCGAAAAGAAAAGTGAACTTAACGGTATCCACCTAACAAAAGATATAGTAAACTATATAGCTACAAATCTAGACAGCTCTATAAGAGAGATAGAAGGTGTTCTAATCCAGATCAATGCAAGCGCAGATCTACTAGGGCAGGAGATCAATCTGGACTTAGTACAAAATCTTCTAAAAGAGCAGATAAAAGAGACAAAAGAAAATATAAAACTGCCTGATATTATTAGCCTTGTATCAAGTGAACTAAATATAAAACCAAGTGACCTAAAATCATCAAAAAGAACAGCAAACATTGTAAATGCAAGAAGAGTTGTTATATATCTGGCACGTGAACTTACACATAACTCTATGCCTGATATTGCAAAGTTTTTAGGTATGAAGGATCACTCCTCTGTTTCTAAAAATATAAGTGCAGCAAACAAACTTATAGAAAAAGATGAAAACTTTAAATTATTACTGGAAAATTTAAAGAATAAGATAGTAAATAAGGATTTTTAAATAGTTGACGTGTGAATAGATGTGAATAATTTTTAAACTTTAGGAATCTGTGTAAAGACACTAACTAAAGCATTTAGAAACTGTTTTCATCTATTCACATCACCTACTACTGATACTATCTAATAAGATAAATAATAAAAGGAAAAAAAATGAAATTTACAATAAGCAAAAACATTATTGAAAATATTGTTTCATCTATGCAGCCGTTTTTGAATAAGAAAGATTCAAGCTCTATAACTTCTCATATATATTTTGAAGTTATAAATGCAAACTTAATAGTAAAATCAACTGATTACGAGATGGGTTGTCAAGCTGTAGTTTCAGATATAACAGATATATTAGATGGAAAAGCAACTGTTAACGGGAGCAACCTTTTAAATATAATAAGAAGACTAAAAGATGATGATATAGTTTTTGAAGTAATTGATCATAATCTTAATATAAAACAAAAAAGATCATCATTTAAACTTCCTATGTATAATGCAGAAGAGTATCCAATGTTCCCAAATATGGATAATCTTAAATCTTTAGAGATAAATACGATAAATCTTATAAATAGTATTAGAAAAATTACACCGGCAATTGATAACAATAATCCAAAGTTTGAATTAAACGGTGCATTGATAGATATAAAATCTCAAAAGATAAATTTTGTAGCAACAGATACAAGAAGATTAGCAGTATCATATTTGGAAAACATATCAAATGACGAGATGCAGATAATTATCCCTAAAAAAGCTATTATAGAGATTCAAAAATTATTCTTGGATGAAGCAAATATAAGATACGATGAAACAAATCTTGTTGTATCAAATGATAACTATACTTTCTTTACAAAACTTATTAACGGTAAATTTCCGGACTATGAGAGAATTATCCCTAATAGCCTAAAACATAGTTTCCTTTTATCAAAAGCTATGTTGATTGAAGCTATTAAATTAGTTACATCTATAGAATCAAAAGTAAAAATTACATTTAGTGCAAACAATATAATATATGAATCACTTGACGATGATAGTGAATCGCAAACACAAATTGATTGTGAATTAAATATAGAGGAGAGTTTCTATATAGCTGTAAACAGCAAGTATATACTTGATTTTTTAAGTAGTACAAATAGTGAAAAGATAACTATAGGTTACAATGAGTCAAATCTTCCGTTCTATTTAGAGGACGGAAATTTTATAACAATAGTTATGCCAATTGTATTAGATAAATAGTGGAGATATTATGAGTGAAGAGATAAATAAGTTAGAAGTGGAAGAAAAACAAGACAATTACGGAGCCGGTAATATTAAGGTTCTAAAAGGACTTGAAGCAGTTAGAAAAAGACCTGGAATGTATATCGGTGATACCAATATAAACGGTCTTCACCATATGGTATACGAAGTTGTAGATAACTCAATAGATGAGGCTATGGCTGGTTTTTGTGATACTATAAAAATAACTATCACAAAAGAGAACGGTATTATTGTATCTGATAACGCTAGAGGTATCCCTACTGATATCCATGAGGGTGAAAAGATAAGTGCGGCAACCGTTGCACTTACGGTTCTTCATGCAGGTGGTAAATTCGATAAAGATACTTATCAAGTATCCGGCGGACTGCACGGGGTTGGTGTATCTGTTGTAAATGCACTTTCTAAAAGCTTAAAGATGACTATCCACAGAGGTGGAGAGATACACTATCAAGAGTTTGCTAAAGGTAAATATGATAAACCTTTAGAGGTAATTGGAACTTGTAGAAAAACTGGTACAACTATAGAGTTTATACCTGATGATTCTATTTTTGAAGTATCTGAGTACTCTTTTGAGATGCTTTCTAAAAGATTTAGAGAGGTTGCTTACTTAAATCCTTTTATCACTATAGTACTTGAAGATAAAAGAGACGGGAAAAAAGATACTTACCATTTTGAGGGTGGATTAAAACAATTTGTTGAAGATACAAATAAATCAAAAGCAATAACAGATGCTATATTCTTCAGTTCAAAAGAGGACGGTGTAGAGGTTGATATTGCACTTATGTATAACGATACATATGTAGGAAATACTAAATCATTTGTAAACAATATCAATACTATGGATGGCGGTACACATGAAACCGGTTTTAAAGATGGTCTTACAAGAAGTATAAGAAAATATCTAAAAGAGAATGGTAATGCAAAAGATAAAGATGCTAAACTAGACGGTAACGATGTAAGAGAAGGTCTTGTATCGGTTGTATCTGTAAGAGTACCTGAGCCACAGTTTGAAGGTCAGACAAAAGGTAAGCTTGGGTCTTCTTATGTAAAACCAATCTGTCAAAAACTCACCTTTGAAGCATTAAATAAATACTTTGAAGAGAATCCCGTACAAGCAAAACTTGTAATGGAAAAATCACTAATGGCTGCTCGAGGTAGAGAAGCAGCTAAAAAAGCAAGAGAACTTACAAGAAAAACAGACAGTATGTCTGTAGGAACTCTTCCTGGTAAACTGGCAAACTGCCAGACAAAAGACCCTGAGATAGCTGAACTATATCTGGTGGAGGGTGACTCTGCAGGTGGATCTGCTAAACAAGGTAGAGATAGAGTATATCAAGCTATTCTTCCTTTAAAAGGTAAGATACTAAACGTAGAGAAGTCAAGACTTGATAAGATACTAAAATCTGAAGAGATTAAAAACATCATCACAGCACTTGGGTGTGGAATCGGTGAAGATTTCAACGATGAGAAGATTAGATACCACAAGATCATCATTATGACCGATGCGGATGTTGATGGTAGCCACATTCAGACACTACTGCTTACTTTCTTCTTTAGATTTTTAAGACCTGTAGTTGATAAAGGTTACCTTTATATAGCACAGCCGCCACTTTACTTATATAGAAAAGGTAAAAATGAAACTTACCTAAAAGATGATGCGGCACTAAGTACATTCCTAATCGAACACGGTATAGGAAACTTTGAGTTTACAGGTATGGGTACAAATGATCTACTTGATATGTTTAAAATCGTATCTGCATACAGAGCTATGCTTTCAAGCTTAGAGAAAAGATACTCAC
>JAYEMD010000081.1:0-3513 GCA_034717895.1 Campylobacterota bacterium
TGATAGGTTTCATTTTCATCAATGTACTCTAGTATTACCTTTATACAGCCATGTTCCATGTCATAATCTTCATCTGTAACCTTTAGAGTGCATCTCTCCCAGAATTTAGCTTCATCTTCTCCCCAGTGGTTGATTAGCTCTCTTTGCTGATAATATGGCGATAGAGTTATGTCAAAGTCAAAGACAATACCAATTTTGT
Source organism: Campylobacterota bacterium (assembly GCA_034717895.1). Taxonomy (GTDB): domain Bacteria; phylum Campylobacterota; class Campylobacteria; order Campylobacterales; family Arcobacteraceae; genus JAIOSF01. The sequence continues at coordinate 200 of JAYEMD010000081.1, forward strand.
TTTTTTTCATATAATCCCCATCTATCTCTTTGAACTTATTTTGTAAAGGTTGGTCATATTAGCTTTTAATTTTTGGTACAAATTTATTATTTTCATATAGATAGATACTATTTTTGAATATATCGTCAAAACCATTTTTATAATATTTAAATACAATACTTTTATCTTTAGTCCAATGATCTGAGTAACAGTAATTTGCATTTTCTCCTATAGTCTTTTTATTGAAAATTTGGTTTAAATCTTCTATGTATAGTAACTCTTTAGGTAAGAGATTTTCATCAAGCATTATGATAATGGCAGATAAGTTATCTTCTAGTTTAGGATTAAATCTATTGGATGATATTTTAGTTGAACTGTTTATAGGATACTTGATTGGTCCGCTCTTTTTGTCTTTTCTTTCAGATGATATTGCCTTTACACTGATGAATTCATAATCCTTTTTAGCTTCATCGTGCTCCACTACAAAATCAAGCCATTCCGTACTATTACTATAGGAAACTCCTCCTACCTCGAAAGCTTTGCTTTTCTGATTATCTTGTTTTGATTTAGCTTGTTGAACTTTACCCTCTATAAATTTATCAAGCTTCTTTCCATATTTTTCTCGTAAGAATAAAGTTGCCCAGTATTCTCCAATAATCCCAATATAGTTATCGTTTCCCTCTAAGTACTCAGGGTGTTTTTGTTTAACCTCTTCAAACCTTTTTCTAATGGTTGCATATTCAGATATTAAACCTTGTATCTCTTGTTGCACTTCATCTGTATTATTCATATTATTCCAAAGCACTTACTTATAAGTGATTATTTTGGACAATCTTAGTCTCTTTTTACTTTTTACTCACTTAATAGTGATTGGATTTATGTTGAATAAGCAATAAAATTTAAGCACCTATAAGTAAGTGAAGTATTAATCTATGGATGATGAAGAGTTAGAGCTAAAGATTTTTTTTGATACCATTGTTGAGAATGTTAAAAGAGAGCGAAAGGCTAGAAAGGTTAGTCAGTTAACATTGGCTATTAATATCTTAGGTCATAGTTCAACTGCCTATATTGGAAAGATTGAACTTCGCAGAGAGGGTGCAAACTATAACTTACAACACCTCCACAAAATAGCTAAAGAATTTGATATTAGTATTCATCAACTGATACCATAGATTTTATAAGTTTATTTCATTTGGATCATATTCTTCAGTCTCATAATCATTAGGTACTTCATGATTATAAGAAGGATAAGAGTAGTGGTCATAATATCTCCCTCGACTTTCTCTGCTCTCGCATACAATGCCATATTTTTCTACAGCTATTTTTAAGACCTGACCCACTATGTCTTTATTGTGCTTTAATTCGTATATTCTACTTGCTAGTTCATATTGTTTGAATGGATACTTTTTATGACCTTGATTATTTTCAATAAAGTTATATACTTTTTGGGCATATTCATCTTTTATTTCTGGACCATAGTTGATAGATTTCTTTGCAAATTTTTCTTCATGGTTTTGTAGTATCCCACGAACATTTTTAATATCATTCTCTGCTATTGTTATAGCAAAATTAATATATTTGAGTGAAATCTTACTATCTGCATGAAGGACTTTCCCTTCATAAAAACAATCATACACTTGGACAATCAAAGCATATTTAAATACTTTGTTTTTTATTCTCGAGACAGATCCATTGTAGGAATTCTCATTAACAGACTCATAATAAGCAGAGTCTTTATCAAGATATCTAATGCTGTCATCCCATTCAACATATCTTGTAAAAGCTTCATCTGTGAGTAGCATTTCAAATGGCTTATTGTTATCAAAATTTGAAAGGTACTCCCATACTCTTATTGAGACATCTTGAAATTTTTTGAAGTCTGGTTTTGTATTATTCATGCTATTTCTTGGGACTGCTTCTTGGATTTGATAGAATGTAAACCTGTTCATATATCCAGAGGTAAAGTCATGTTTTTTAAGGCTATCATAAAATGTATCTGGGGTACTAAGCATTAGTATAGATACAAAAGGTCGCATGATGTCTGTTACTTCTCCTTTGCCTTCTGAACCAACTAAAGCTTTCCCATAATGAAGATCATCATATAGTGAAACTAGTTCCCCTTTTAAATCTTGGCTTTTATTCATTCTCTCCATTAGTACAATTGCTTCTTGAACAGTGTATAAAAGCCCATGCTGATTATAATTTAGCTCTTTAATCATTCCTTGAAACGAAGAACCTTGACCAGCTTTTATATTCTTCTTTCTTGGTGCAGAGGTATTTGCCTTTTCTTTCGCTTCAAGCTGAGAATATTGTGTTTTTTCTTCATAATATTTTGCTCGCAATACTCCTTCAAGTCCAGCTAAGACCAACTGATTGATTCTATCTACTGTTGAAGTCTTAGCCGCTACTGTTGTCTGACCTAAAAGTATAGTCCATAAGTTTACTCTCACTTCCTGCATTATTCGATTATATGTAATCGCTCGTGAACCTATTGGTATGCTCATCATGACAAGTATTACATTTAATAAAGCATCAGGTTCAATAGTCATATGTTCAGATATTTCATTTGAAGCATCTTTTATAAAGCTTCCGCATACATCAGTTATTAGAGGCTCAACTTCCTTTTGATACTCATAGTATGTTTCATCATCACACTCATCTAGTTTATTTTGTGCTTTTCTCTCTTCGTATTCTCTCTTTAACTCCTCAGGAGTACTTCCATCTAAAATTGCCATAATAATTTCCTTACATAGTTTTTATAATATTTTGTTCAAGATAATTCAATAGGTCATCAAGCTTATAACGGATAACACTGCTTGAACTTTCGCCTAGCTTCACATAATCAAGTTTAACTTTTAGTGTTCGCCATTTTTGGAGTAGGCTAGTAGATACCCCTAATATTTCACTAGCCTCTTTGGGGGATAAATATTGTTTACTCATCGATCCAACCTCCGTAATAGAGTTCGTAATCTTCTGCTGGCATGTCTTTTAAATGCTCTTTTTCTTTTTTGTCTAAATAAATTAATAACAGGTCATACTCATAAGTACTGATATATGCATTAACACTACCATCTGCACTATATATATGTCCGTTATATTTATTATATGCAAGCTTTAAGGTGCTACCATCTAAACAAGGGATACTCCGCCAGCGATTGGATCCCTCTCTCATTAAATGGTTAAATTTAAATAGATCTAAATGGTAGACTTTGTCATTTTCTGCAAAGTTGATAAGTTCTATATCCTTATCTCGAACTTCAATAGATAAATAATGTGCATAATGTATATATTTAGTCATCTAGCCAATCTCCATATAGAAGGTCATGATCTTCTTG
>JAYEMD010000082.1:0-16110 GCA_034717895.1 Campylobacterota bacterium
TTTTGATTTTTAGGGATTAATTCTTGCCACTCTTTTAATGTATAATGATTGTTTATTTTTATTCTTTTTGCCATAAGTTATTATAGCATAATTAGTATTTAGTTATGTTTTAAAATGGTATTACTTTGTATTCACTTAAAAACAACCTACCTAACTTTATTATCTCCTACTCGGTAAATGAATACGGAAATATTGTAAGAACAGAGATGAAAAGCGACAATAACTTTGCTATAGTGGTACATGATTACAATATGGGTAAGATACTGGGACAAGAGAGCTTCATAAGCGGTAATATCCGTAATGCAAAAAACAAGATAAACGAATATGATGAAACTAATACTGAACATAAGAAAGCTTTAGAAAACTGTTTTTGTAACAAATCTGAAAATATACTTGATCATAGCGGTAATATAATAGGAAAAGCTATTGTATATATCTCTGATGATAATATGAAAAAAGAGTTAAGAAATATTGTAGCAAGCGAGATAAGGGTAAGTTTAGTGATCTCTATATTTCTTGCCCTTGCTTTACTTTTTGCCATAAGATATTTTATCTTAAATCCCGTATCCTCTATGGTAAGAACTTTAAGCAATACAGATAGTAATGGGATACCAAATGATCCTGTAGATATATACGGTTCAAAAGAGCTGCAAAGTTTATCTTATACGGTCAATAATATGTTAAGTTCTATAAAAAGTTCAAGGGAAAAACTTCAAGAATTAAATGAAAGATTCAAACTTATAATGGATGGAGTAAATGACGGTATTTGGGATTGGGATATAAAAACAGGAAATACATATTTTTCTACGCAATGGAAACAAATGCTTGGATATGAAAAAGATGATCTGGAAAATAAAGCTGAGGTGTTTTTTGATCTTATTTATGATGAGGATAAGAAAAAAGTAGAAGAGTTACTTAAAGAACATTTTAAAGATCCCGAAAAGTATATATTTTCATTAGAGATAAGGATGAGAACTAAAGAGGGTTCTTACAAATGGATACTTACAAGAGGTAAGGCGTCTTTAAATAATAAAGGTGAAGCTGTAAGGATGCTTGGTTCCCATACTGATATTTCACATAGAAAAGAGGTAGAACAGGAACTAAAAGAGCAGAAAAATGAGTTTGAAACTATTTTTAACAACTCAAAAGACGGTATAGCTATCTTAGATCTTGAAACAAACTTTTTAAATTTTAATGATTCATTTTTAGAGATGACCGGATATAAAAAAGAGGAACTTCTAGCAAAATCTTGTATAGGATTGACCGTCCAAGAGGAACAAGAAAAAGTAAAAGAGATATTGCAAGAGGTTCTAAAAAAAGGTGAGATAAAAAATATCGAGAAAAGCTTTATTGTAAATAAGGGAACGGTTATTACTGTAAATATGAGCATATCACTTCTACCTGACAAACAAAGATTATTGGTAACAACAAAAGATGTTACTCAGTTAAAGGTGATGCAGTCTCAGGCAAAATTGGCAAGTATGGGTGAGATGATCGGAAATATTGCACATCAATGGAGACAGCCTTTATCTATTATATCCACCTCGGCAACAGGTCTTAAAATGCAAAATGAGTTTGGTATTATAAGCGATGAAATATTGAATGAAGCTTGTGATAATATAGATGACAATGCACAGTATCTTTCTAGAACTATCGATGACTTTAGAGATTTTATAAAAGGTAATGAGGTATTTGAAGATATTAGTATAGTATCAGCCTTAAACAAAACTCTAAAGATGGTAAAACCATCATTGTCAAATAATTATATAGAAGTTGTCTTGGATATAGAAGATGATATAAAAATAAAAGCAAATGAAAATGAGCTGGTGCAGTCATTGATCAATATTATTAACAACTCAAAAGACGCTATTAAAGAATATGGATCTTCAGATGATAAAAAATTTGTTTTTATATCTACAAAAAAAGATAAGGGCACATTGAGTATGAGCATAAAAGACAATGGAGGAGGGATACCACCTGATATAATTCATAGAATATTTGAACCGTATTTTACAACCAAACACCAAAACATAGGTACAGGTATAGGTTTAACCATGGTGCATAAGATACTTGAAGAGAGATATAAAGCTTCAATAACCGTTACAAATGAAGAGTATGAATATAATGGCAGTACTTATAAAGGTGCTCTGTTTAAAATAGTTTTTAAAGAAGATAATAAATAATGCCCGGACGACTAGCTATCTATGATGATATATCTTTTAAAGAAGATATCAACCATACTTTAGGATCACTAAAAGACAATATTCAAAACCTAAGCAAAAGATATAATATAGCCCCGACTATACCAATACCCGTATACCTAAATACAAAAGTCTACACCTACGCCCATTTTGGACTAATACCCTCTTGGGCAAAAGATAGATCATCTATGAATATAAACGCAAGATGTGAAACAATCTTTGAGAAAAAAAGTTTCCGTGAAGCATACAAACAAAGACGCTGCCTTATCCCCGTAAACGGCTGGTATGAGTGGACAAAAGATGAGTTTACAAATAAAAGCATCCCAAATCTTATAAGACCAAAAAACAAAAACTACTTTGCAATAGCTGGAATATATGAGTCATGGTACGATAATAGTTCAGCACAAACACTACTTAGCTGTGCTTTGATAACTACAGAACCAAATGGGAAAATAGCAGCAATACATGACAGAATGCCTGTAATCTTGGAACAAAAAGATTGGAAAAAATGGCTTGACCCTAACGGTACATATGAAGAACTAAATGATCTTTTTAAAGCTCTTGGGGATGATAAGCTAGAGATATATGAAACAAACCATATAGTAAACAGTGTAAGAAATGACAGCCCGGCTTGTATAGAAAACTCAAACAGGGTTGCTATGGTACAGGGGAGTTTGTTTTAGTATTTAACTATGACCTCTCTGCCGTTACAAAATATCACCAAGTTCTTTTCGTAGTTCATCGTTGTTATGTTCTATTTGTACATTTTTATAGTATATATATAAATTTGCCGCTGTTATTACCACTATGGATATAGTTAAAATATCGTACATTTTAATCCTTTTTTGTGTGATGCTAATAGCTTGGTATTTATCCAAGGTATTTTTATTGTTTTTTACTTTTATTCACTTTTTTGAGTGATTTATGGCTGCCTTCATCTATTATAGGTTGCCTATGTCACATCTAGCGTCACAAAAACACTGTTTTTGGATAAATTTCACATTTTTTTGCATCTTTTTTATAATTTTGTATAAATTTCAATAATACTTAGATTTATTAGTGTAAAATTATTATCAAATCAAATTTGGATTATTTATGATATTTTTAAGAGTTTTATTTTTTATTTTTTTTACAAGCTCTATATTAGCAGAAACTCTTACTGTAGATGAAGATAGGGCATTGTAAAAACATTGGCAAAAGAGCAGTTAAAAGGGAAAATAGAGATAGACTCCTAAGGGTAAAAATACAATGGAGAGATGATGGGTAAGTTAAAGATACTTATAGTTGAAGATGAAACAATAGTTGCTCTTGATATAAAAAGTGCCGTAAAGCAGTTTGGATATGAGGTTACAGGAACTGCAACAAATCATGATGATGCACTAAAAAGTGTAAGAAAAAATACACCTGATCTTATTTTAATGGATATAAACCTTGAAAACAGCCTTGACGGGATACAAACCGTGCACGCTATACATCGTACACAAGATATACCTGTTATATATTTAACAGCATACAGTGATGATGAAACAGTTCAAAGAGCCGTGGAGACAAATCCACTGCATTATCTTATAAAACCTTTTAAAAGGGATGAGCTAAAGTCTACACTACTTTTGGCTATGCATAAAATCAAAAAGCCTGATTTTGTAGATAAAAGGGAGTCTTACGAGGAGCTTGGACACGGATACTATTTTGATATGGCAAATGAAAATCTGTACTACAATGATCTTCCTTTAAAACTTGGACTAAAAGAGATAGCCCTTTTGAAGATTCTAATAGACGCAAAAGGTTCTTATGTATCATATGAAAATCTCCAAAGATATATCTGGGCTAATGATACTGTTTCTGCAAGCTCTGTAAGGACACTTATATATCGCCTAAGATCAAAGCTGGAGCATAAACTTATAGAGAGTAAAATATCCGTAGGGTGTAAACTGATTTTGGATAATTAAGTAATATTACTATAATATACCCAAAATAATAAAAATAATAAAAGGAAAAAAATGTCAGAGATTCAACAACAATTAAAAGATATAGTACAATCAAAAATGATACCGGAGTGTGAGCTTTATCTTGGTGATCTTTTAAAACTTTTAGAAGATAAAACAGCTACAGATGAAGATAAAGAAGCCATAAAAGAGATGGAAGACTTTTTAGTAGAGCTTCAAAATATCGTAGAAGCTATAGATCAAAATGAGATGAATGATGAAGATGCCAAGATGATCTTCGGTAAAATTCTTCAGCTTTTAGAGGAGGATAAGTAAACATATGTCAAGGGCTAATGTAGATAAAATCATAGAGCTTCAAAACCAAAGGCTTCAAAGTGCAAAAAAGCTTTCAAAAGCTGTAAGTGAAGATAAAAAAGAGTTATTGAAAAAAGATATAGATGAAATAAAAGATCAAATAGCTCATCTAAATACAAAAGACCCTGAAGCTGCAAAGAGGCTAAAAAAACTTCTTAAAGAACTACCAAATGTCCCCACCTCATGCGACTGCATGGGAGATCATCACTAGTTTAGCAATATTTTTCTACCAAAGGGTATATTTTCACTATCCTTTGGCATTACCCACACCACATCATAAGCAGGCTCGTCTTGCGGCATAGTTCCAAGTCCGTCTGTAAAATATAAAAATAGTGTCACTGCATCAATATTTTCATCCACATAGTCAAAGGTATTCTCAAAGTTTGTACCGCCTCCACCTTTTACGTTGTATTCTATCTCATCGCCCGGGTATAATATATGGTGTTGATGTACTTTTGCATCTGCAATTAAAAGGTCTATCTCAAAGTTCTCAAAAGAGTTGGTAATAGACTCCACCTCACTTAAAAATTGTCCTAAAAGTTTATTCTCAATTGAGCCTGAACTATCTACTGCAACTACAATTTTAAGCTTGGTACCGCTTAATGCAGGAAGTGCAAAGCCTTGTGAGATATAACGTTTGTTTGGAGGTAGAAGACTATAGTCAAATTTAACCGCATTTTCAATAAGTGTAAACAGCTCATCTCTCCAAGATATCCGGGTTTCGTACAGTTTTGGTACCAGCATCTCAAGACCCAAAGGTATATCCCCTTGAAGTTTTGCTTTGTTTAGAAGCTGTTGATGGATATCTTCTATGGGATCTTGGTCATACTCATTAGTATGGGGCATCTTTTCATATGTGATATTTTCCACCTCTTTAGGTGTATGCTTATCCTCATCAATCTCATCTTCAAGTATTTTGTATACAGCTTCACAGCTCAGATCATCAAATCTTTCATCATACAAAAGAGCATCGGGAAGTTCCAAGCCGTTGTTTACAAGAAGAGAGTTTATGGCATAGTCTTGAGCCATTGTCCAAAGCCACTGCTGACGCCCCTCTTTTCTGTTATCGTATCCAAGGGCTTGGTGCATGGCTGAGTTTGTCAGTAAAAAAGAAAGCTCCTCGTCATTTAAACACTCTACGTAGTCATCGTTATACTCAAAATACTCCGGAGTGCTTGCAAAGGTTTGTATATCTTCATTTAGTTTTGGTTTTTGGGCTGAAGCAATAGAACCAAAGTAGGGTTGTTCTATAAGAAGCCTTGCCTTTATCTGCTCTATTCGTTGTTCTATATTTGTCATCTTATGCCAAAAACTGCTCTATCTCTTTACTTATATCATCTATAGCAACAGTGGCTTTATCATATATAACTTTATTAAATACACTCTCATCTATTGCACTGCTTGGTTCAAGATTGTTAAGGATTGATATATCTGCAAAACTAGCTATGGTGTTTACCCCTACAACATTTCCGCTAGTTCCAATCACCACAAACATCTCACAATCTTCTATATGGTGGTTAAGCTCTTCATATTTTGGTGCCGTCTCACCGAAAAATACAATATTTGGTCGAAGTTTCTCGCCGCACTTTGCACAGATACCGCCGTTTGCTTCTTTTTGCTTTTCATATCCTATATTTACAATATTTCCACAAGTGCTGTTTCTACACCTAAGCTCTTTTAAAAAACCGTGAAGATGTATCAGATCTTCACTTTTAATACCTGCTTTTTCAAAAAGATCATCTATATTTTGAGTCATAACCGCTATATCATCTTTGTATTTTTCCTTTAGTGCTGCTATGGTTTTGTGGGCTTTGTTGGGAACTTTATCTTTTATATTGGCTCTTCTTTGGTCATAAAACTTTATAGTCACTGCTTCATTCTTCTCCAAAGAGTCGTAGTTGCAAACTACACTTACATCATGGTTTTCCCAAAGTCCGTCACTTTCCCTAAAGGTACATATGCCTGATTCTGCACTTATTCCTGCTCCGCTTAATATAACAACTTTTGCCATTAGCTACCTCCTTTTTTTATGATATTAAGAATCTATGCTCATCTACCCACTCTTTCCAAGCAGGAGAGCTTTCCACGTCTAGGTGTGCTTTTTGTAAATCACGTATTAACATCACTGCAAATTCACCGTTTAGTTCCAATGAAAACCTTAGAGTATTAGTAAGGTTATCTGTCGTGAAATTTTCTTTTAGTGCATATACTATCCCCGTTGTTAAGGCATAAAGTGCCGAGTTTCTTTGCGGAATCTCTACACTTTTTCCATTTAGTATATCTTCTATATTTGGTAACTCATCCATTATTTTGCAATAGTTTACAAACTCTTGTGCAGTCTCTTTACCTACTGCTCCACCTATAACATTTTCTAAAAGTTTTGTATCTAAAGAAGATTTTAGTATATCATCCACAAATTTCCAGCTTCTAGGAGTGGCAAAGGATTTTTGTGAAGACTTTGGATCGAACATAAAAAGATCGCTTGGTTTATAGCTAAGATAAGAGATGATCCTTTTATCTAATAATGTTTCATAAGCCCACAGTTTCCATGAGTCAAAATCAAGGTCAAAGTTAAGGTGTACAAATCTGTTTGCCAAAGGCGTAGGCATACGATAGGTCACACCTCTGTCACTTTCATAGTTTCCTGCTGCTACTATAGAGTAGTTTACAGGCAGGGTATATTCCCCTATCTTTCTATCAAGTATGAGCTGGTAAGCGGCAGCTTGTATGGTAGGGGGTGCAGAGTTTATCTCATCTAAAAAAAGTATGCCGTAATCGTGGCTGTTTGTATCAGGCAAGAACTCAGGCTTAGCCCATACTGCTTTTTTCTCATCTTTTTCAAAAAAAGGAATTCCTCGCAGATCAGTAGGGTCTAAAAGTGACAGTCGTAGATCTATAAAGTTCATATCTTTGTTCTGTGCTATTTGGGAAACTAAAGAGGACTTTCCAACGCCTGGGTTTCCCCAGATAAATACTGGTATCTTACTATCTACTAGCGGTATTAGTGCATCTTTTAGGTCTGTTGCTTTCATATGTTTATTTCCTTAATTTTTAATCCAAAAAGTCATCATAAACAGCTCTTTTGATACTATTGCACTCTGGGCACATAAGTATATTTTTTTATCTTTAAATTGTATCATATCTAGAATATTAGCAAATCTATTTTAAGGATAAATAAAATTTTTCTTATAGAAATAGGGAAAAACTTATTTGATATTTACAAAAACAAAAACAAGAATGGTAAAATAATATAGAAAATTTATAAATTTAATAGAAAAAAAATAATAAAAAAGTATTTTTTCTAAAAATAAAGCTTTTTTAAATTATATCGACAGATAATCCAAGTGAACAGAAATAAAGAAAACTATATGATAGATAGGTAGTAATTTAATGGTAACTCTATATATTACAAATATAGGTGTATTCTTAAACTATACTTAAAATATGTGACAATTTTTTTGAATATTTATAGTACAATTTTATAGAAAAGATATGATGAGGTGATTATGATTTAGCTTTAGTAAAATCAAAAAATTCAAAACAGTTAAAAAATTCAAAACAGTTAAAAAATTATGTCGCAATAATTAAAATAAAAAATAAAATGAACAGGATAAAACGATGCAAAAATTACTTTTAACATTAGTTACTTTAAGCTTTTTAGGTGCAAATAGTTTATTTGCAGATATTATTGATATATATTCATGGAAAGTTGGAGCATTTGGAGGCTCTAAAGCAGGTGTATATGTTGATTTATATGATCCTAATAATTACACCATTAATCAATACACAGGTGAAGCTGTATCAAATGATACTTTTCTTATTGGAGGATATACTCAAACATTGGTAATTGCTGATAGTTTTAATGATATAGATATGTTACCATTAGTAGATGCATCAATGGCAGAAGCACAATATGAAGGGTACGAAAAGATGTATATAGGTGGAAAGCCCGCAATAAATTTCTACTTTTCTCACGATGATGATATGGTAGGCTCTTTTAGATCATTCTATAATACTACACCTTATAGTACATATGATTATTCTAGGTTTTTAAGATACCCATAGTATTTGTATAAAGTTTTAAAGGAAGTGATAGTAATGATAAATACAAATATAGCTTTTAAAGTTGAAATAACAGACTATAGTAAACTAAAAAGAATAGATAAAATTGGAGAATCATCTCCTGAATATAAATATGAGATAGTGGATAATCCCTATACAAGAGAACTCGGGAAACTCTCATTTGAGATTACAAGAGATAATGACCTTGATCCATATTCAATCTCTTATGATGACTATCAAAATTTAAATCCAGAAGCACTTGATGAATTGTTTGTAAAGGGGAGTCAAAAATATAAAGATGCATTAAGCTTAATGTTCTTAACCTCGGAAGATAATGACCCAATGATAAACAAAATAATGTTTGATAAGTATAAAGAAACAAAAGGGGAAGGTGAAGAGCTAAAACTAATGCAGAAAGCTTTAATGACTGCTATTTTCTTTGATCCTCAAAAAGAAGATAATTATCCATTATCATCTGGTCAGTTGCTTTTTGAAAGGTTTGAAGCATTAAAAGAGGACTTTAAGACTTCTGCCTCAGGTTTTCATTGGGCAGATGGTACAGATAAAATAGCTGAAGGTATGGACTTGATTAGAGAAGAGTATGAAAAAAGAGTTTCTGAAAATAAGGCACTTTTAAGTGAATATACAAAAAACAACAGACCTAATTTATTAGAACAAAAAGAGGTATGATAATGGATGTTGTAAATAAGATTAAAGTAGGAGCAATGGTCTTAATGACTATACTCTTACTTTATATATTATTAGACGATAATAATGAAATAAAAACCCAAAAAACTCAAATAGTACAAACGCAAACAATAGAAAAACCCAAAAAATCAATCGAAATAGTTTATAAAGATAATGTAGAAACTACTGCTAAAAAAGAAGATACAAAAGTGGTTGTTGAAGAAGAAAAGGCTTTAGATAATGAGTATGAAACTACTACTTTTAATAGTGAACAAAATGAAACTGTTATTTTTAAAACTAGAACAAATAAATCAAAATATCTAATAAACCTTAAATCTGATAAAAAGCTAAGCTCAGAAAAACCTATTGCTTTTAGCAGGTTTATTCCACTAAAAGGTACTTTGGTTGATGGTGATAGCGAGTATAAATTTCGTTTATCCGTAGAGAATAGATATTCAAAACATTTAGATAATATATTGTTTTTAGAGGTTATAGAGTTGTCTGCAAATAAACTCTATAGATGTGATGCAATGTTTTTAAAAGATATAGATATAGACTACTCTTATAATCTAAATATAGAAAAATCAGACGAAGATATTTTTTGTCATATTGGTTCTTCACAAAAGTTACCTCCGTTAGTAATGGAACATCTTGATTATGAAAAAACAAAAAATGGTTTACCAGATGTTAAAAATGAATTTATTGAAAAAATGATAGCACAAAGATTGAAAGAAAGAGAGATGTCAAAACAACAGTAGAAAATTTATAAAAATTATAGAAAAAAAGATAATAAAAAAGTATCTTTTCTAAATATTGAGCTTTCAAATTATGTCGCAATAATTAATCTAAATGAACAGAAGTAGAAAAGATCTTTTATTATATAGATAGTTATTTAAATGTAAACTTAAATATTACATTATTTACTTTAGATTTATATAAAACCTGAAATATGTGATAAATCATGTTAGTCCCAAAAATCATCAGCCTGATCATAAACAGCTCTTTTGAACCGGCTGTTTCTATCTTGTATTATCCCAAGATTGTTTCTACTGAACTCTTTGTAGGTTTCGTTGTTTGATACTAGTGAGTTGTATCTGCTGTCTATTTGAATCTGCATAAGTATATTTATAGGTGTGTTTGTGTTTTGTGCAAGGCTTAAGTTGATGTTTTCGTCATCTTTTTCATATAGTTTTTTTAGTATCTCTTGAGGTGTTGAAGTATTGTAGCCAAGTGAGATGTCTATATTTAAATCTTCCAGTTCATAAAGTGTTTGGTACTTTTTTGCTTCTAAGTTCTCATTGTGTGATATGGCTATATTATAAACAAGATCGTTCATATGAAAGAACTTTTCTATTATCTCTTTTGGACACTCGCTGTTTTTTAGCAGGTTTATATTGGCGTTTTCTATATTTAGTTTTGTCAGGTAAGTTATCTGCTCTTTGTTTAGTGTGTTGTTGGATGATAGATATACTATCTGTACAGGTGTGAGCTCTTGTGATACTAAAGTGTCAAATCTCTCATTGCTTAAAGGTATATATTTTAGTGCTTTGTTTTTAAGATCTTCATCTTTTAGTGCATCTTTTAGATTTTCTGTGGATATATTACCTGAGATGATAAGATTTGTTTTGATTGTTGTTTCATTTAGATCAAAAAGTTTATTGCTTATCATTTTGTTTATGGATTGGTTTAGGGCTAAAAACTTCAGCTCATCTTTGTTTTTGTTTTTTAGTATCTGTATCAGTACAGGTTTTGGGGTGTTTGGATTAAGAGCCGTTACCTCTTTTAGGGTTAAGGGTTGATTCTCTTTTGCATTTTTATCACTTATAGAGTAATTTGGCATATTAAAGATGCTTTCCAAAAGTTTGCCGTTGGTTGTTTCAAGAGCCGTGTAGTATACACCTATAGGGGAGTGCTGGATGTTGTGGTTGCTCTCTTGAAGTGTACAGAACCTGCTTACGATCTGCGTAGATATGTCTCTGTTCTCATCAGTATCGTGAAGACCCTCACCCTCCCAGTCATAATACTTTAGGAGTGTTACGAAAATTTCATCGCTGAAGTATTTGTTCCTAAGCAGTTTTGTGAGTCTTTGTTTGTCTTTTGATATCTTTATAGCCATGATGATCGAGTCTATATCCAAATGGGTACTGAACTGTTTTTCAATATCTTCTATAGAAACTACCTCTATACCCTCTTTTGAGAGAAGATAAAACCTATCCTCCAAGTGTACAGGTGTCATATACCCTTGGATAATCATAGAAGCTTCCTCTACAGTATCTACCATAACAGCTTCATTTTGTATGAAGTATCTTACAAGTTCTTCTTTTTCGATCTTCTCTCCACGGGCTGAAAAAAAGATATTTTTATCTTTAAATTCTATCATACCTAGAATCTTAGCAAATCTATTTTAAGGGTAAATAAAAACTAAATTTTACTATGGATAATAATATACAGTATTAAATCTCTTCAGAATAATAAAGAGAAAGTAGAAAAGATCTTTTATTATATTGATAGCTACATAAATATAAACTTAAATATTGCATTATTTACTTTAGTCTTATATCAAACTTAAAATATGTGACAATTTATGTGACTATTTATGGTAAAATATCCACATGTCAAGATACAAACTAATATTATTTTTATTTTTAACAACAATTATTTATGCAAAACCTATCATAGTGCAAAGCACACTAAAAGTAGATGAGATACTATCTTCATCAAAAGTTTATGTGGATGAGACAAATACAGTCACCCTAAAAGATATAGAAGAAAACAAAGTAGCTTTTAAGAACAATAATGACAAAAGACTATCATATGGATACTCACCTAACTTTAATATATGGATAAAGTTCACACTACAAAACAATACAGATAAAATCATCACTAAGATATTAGAGTACAACAATCCTCTTACAACACATATAGAGCTATTTGACCTGGAAAACAAACTCTCATATAAAGATGGGATACTACAAATAAACAAAGATAGAAACTCCCTAACGCCTATTTTTAATATAGTATTAAATCCCCATGAAACAAAAACATACTACCTAAAAGCATCATCTTATATAACTACTTTGATAATAGAACTAAAGCTTTGGGAAGTAGACCGGTTCTATAATAAAGAGTTAAAGTACCAGTCTATCTTACAACTGTTTTTTGGAGCTATGCTTATCTTGGCTGTTTACAATATGTTTATATATTTTTTCTCACTTGATAAAAGTTATTTTTACTATGTATTGTATATCTTAGGTGTGGTTATACATCAGCTTATGTATACAGGTGTAGCACATACATATCTTATAAAACAGCAGTGGCTTATATACTCCGTAGAGTATGCAGTGCTTGTTATAATGATACCAGTGCTTACCCTTGCTTTTTTCTCAAAAGCATTTTTAAAACTGTCACAGTATAAAAAACACAATAGGATATTAAATATACTCATATTTATAACTATAGCTGTTACCCCTTTGTTTTTAGTAACAGATATGTATAACAATTATAGAAATATACCATCTATCATACTAGCAATATTTTTGATATATATAACTATCTACGCACTTATAGATAAAAATAGACAAGCTTACTTTATCATCACTGGTTGGAGTATAATCTTCTTTGCTGTTATTGTTATGTATCTTAGTAGCCTTGGGGTATTCCCTATATTTAAGGTGTTTCCTTATTTTATAGAGTCTGCATTTTTACTTGAAGCTTTACTTTTTTCTGTAGCTCTTGCCGATAAGATAAATCACCTACAAATAGAAAGAGACAACATAAACCAAACTCTAATAACTCAACAAGAAACAGAAAAAGACAGACTATCAATAGAGGTTAAAAACAAAACAGAAGAGCTTCAAGAAGCAGTACATCAGCAAACAACACTGCTAAAAGAACTTAACCATAGAGTAAAAAACAATATGCAAACAATCATATCTTTAGTACAGTTACAAGCAGTTGAGATAGAGGATAAAGATACCCTGGATATGTTCCTAACTATTCAAAACAGAATAAGTGCCATGCGTCATTTACATGAACTACTTTATAAGCAAAAAGATGTATCACATATCAACTCTTTTGAGTACTTTGACATACTTGTAGATGCACTTCAATGTAGCTATGATAAAGATGTGGATATAACTTTTAACGTAAAAGAAAATTTAGCAGTAGAACCGGCAATAGCCTGTGGACTTATCTTAAACGAACTAGTAACAAACTCATTTAAGTATGCTTTTAGTGATGATAGTATAGATGCTAAGATAGATATAGAACTTTATAAAGTAGGTGATATGTATCACCTAAATATCTTTGATAATGGAGTAGGGTACAATGTAAAAACATCAAGAACATCTTTTGGTCTGGTTCTTGTGACTACTTTTGTAAAAGAGCACCTAAAAGGTACTATAGTTATTGATACTACACATGGTGTCTCAAACAAAATAGTATGGAGAGAAAGTGAATAAAAGTAAAGTTCTAATAGTAGAAGACCATCCAATAACAGCACGAGATCTTCAAAAAGCACTAGAGAGACTAGACTTTCATATAACAGATAATGTAAGTAGCTATGAGTTGGCTATGGAAAGCATCAAACTAAATGAACCACAGATCATAATGATGGATATAAATCTAGGAGATGGTAAAAAAAGTGGTATAGAACTTGCAAGGGATATACATCGGTTGAAATATATTCCAGTTATATACCTAACTGCTTTTTCAGATGAAGAGACTATGGAAGATGCCTTTACAACAGACCCGGTAGGATACTTGATAAAACCTTTTAAAAGAGAAGAGGTCAAAGCTGCTATTATGTTAGCACTTTATAAGCTAAATAAACTTGACTATAAAAATATAAACGAAGACCATAGCTATATCGGTTTTGGTTATTACTTTGATATTAAGAACAAAAAACTATATTATAAAAGTAAATATATCAAGTTAGGACAAAAGGAACGTATACTTATAGATACCATGGTAAGAGCAGAAGGTAAAACAGTATCAAATCAAGAACTAGAAAACAAACTATGGTCAGATAAAGCACCATCATTAAGCTCTCTTAGAACCTTAATATATAGACTAAAGACCAAGTTAGGCTGTCAGCTTATACTAGCTTGCTACTCTAACGGCTATAAATTAGCTCCAATTATCTAAAAATCAAGTTAGATCTTTAGAGGTGCCCTTTAAGAGCCAAAGATAAAAACCTAGGGGAGCTATCAAGACTTATGGTACTAAATCAAAACAATAGTTTAGGGCTAGAGTTCAAACATCTTACAAAAGCTGTATATCTCATATGTATCAACAATAATATAGACACAGCAATACTAAGCATAAAAGAGGAACACTTCAAACTATACTCGAAGTTTGGAGGAGGGGAGCTACTAAGGCGTGTGGAATCTTATGGTAATCTAGATCAAACCTCACTAGTACTATCGTGGGATCCATACCAAATATCCACATTTTTTAAAAAAGCATTTCTAAATCAAAAGAGATAGATGATAAGAAGCGAGAGAGTTATATCTCTCAAGCTTCATCCAAACTTAAAATACGTGACATTAGATGTGACAATGTTTCAGTATACTTTATAAAAATAATATAAAGAGTACGAAGATGAAAAGAAGAATAATAATCTGTGCAGACGGCACATGGAACACACCGGAAGATGAAAACCCTACCAATATAGTAAAACTCTCCCGTGCTATAAAACCAGTAGCCGATGACGGAACACCACAGCAGGTATTTTACGACTGGGGTATAGGCTCATACCACGACAGTGCAGTAGCTGGTGTAAGCGGTAAAGGTCTACATAAAAATATCATGGACAACTATAGATATATAGTACAAAACTACAGCGAAGGAGATGAGATATATCTGTTCGGCTTCAGTCGTGGAGCATATACGGTAAGAAGCCTGTGTGGACTTATAAACAACTGCGGCATACTAAAAAGAGACGACGCCTCTTTAATAAAGGATGCCTTCAACCACTATAAAAAAGAGGGCAAGCAGTACAAACCAGATTCAAAACTATCAAAAAAGTTCAGAAAACAACACTCTCATAAAAGTAGAGATATACACTTCGTAGGAGTATGGGACACAGTAGGAGCTATGGGGATACCTATATCTTTTCTAGGACTGTTTGAAGACAAAGACGAGTTTTACGACAGAAAACTAGGCAAAAATATAAAAACAGCAAGACATGCCATAGCAATAGATGAACACCGAAAAGACTTCAAGCCAACCATCTGGACACCAAATCAAGTATCAGACCTAAAGCAAGTATGGTTTGCAGGAGCACACAGCGATATAGGCGGAAGCTATGCACCAGATAATGACGGCACGGTACTTTCAGACATATCCCTAAAGTGGATGATAGATGAGCTAAAGAAAAGCGGACTAGACACAGAGCCACACCTAGAAGAAAATATCACATACAACCCAACAGCCACACTTCACAACTCACGAAGGAAGTTTTTTAGACTAAAGAGAAAGTACTATAGGAAACTTACCCATGGGAAGGGTGAGGTTGTTTTACATGAGTCTGTGAAAGATAGGTGGGATAGTGATGTGGAGTATAGACCTAAGAATCTTTCTAAATATGTAGAGCGTTTTGGATGGGATAGTTTGGTATAAGTTAAGATGATAATGTGTTTGTCGTAAAATTGTAACTTTTTATTAAAGTTTGCTTAAATTTATTTTTGGATAAGATTGCTTAATTTAATATAAATACCAACACACGACGAAGTCTTGATTTATAAAATGTTGTTTTATTACCGATATACCTATGAAAACTATACATTATTAGTGGGTAGTAAAATAAATATAAGCTTAATAAATATGCAATATTATTGAGTAATTTATTTTTAAAACAC
>JAYEMD010000083.1:0-16010 GCA_034717895.1 Campylobacterota bacterium
GATTTTGATTTTTAGGGATTAATTCTTGCCACTCTTTTAATGTATAATGATTGTTTATTTTTATTCTTTTTGCCATAAGTTATTATAGCATAATTAGTATTTAGTTATGTTTTAAAATGGTATTATACCGTGGACCTGGGGGATCAACGGTTCAGCTTCGGTTATTAGTGCGGCTGGTGCAAGCTTGATCTCTATAAATTTTGGGTTTACTTGGGTGATTATATGTGCTTTGTTATTGTACATAATAGCTTATCTTTTTTCCCGGAATAAGCTATAAGGTAGAATTTTAACCTTTTGCATATGAGATATTCATATTTATCGCCAATTCTTAAAATAGGGCTTTTATCAACATCGTGAAGATGGCTAAAAGTTTCACTTTTAGTGAAATTATGCACTTTAATATAGTTGAAATAAAGCTGCTATTACTAAGATATTTTGTTGGTGCGGTAATATAATTTAGCAGGTCACATGAAACATCCCAATTACGGCTCCCTTTGCATCGTTCCAGGCATTTATTGTTTTTGGGGTAGGCAAAAGTTTTGTTTTACACCCTTTTCTTATAAAAAAATCCCTGGCCTCATCGCAAAGTTCTACGTACCCTGTCTGCCCGGTACCGATGATCAGAAGCTTTGCACCCTTGTCGTATATATGTTCAGCCTCATCAAGCGATACCATATGACCGGTACCGTATACCGCATTAGAGAGCTTCTTTTTTCTTCTCTTTATATTGCCGTTAAGTCTTATAACAACATCGTGTTCATAAAGCTCGCCGCCTATTGTTATACTTCCAAACCGTGTATCTTTGATGGCAGGTTCCATGACCTATCCTTTTTTATGATTCTTTATCATCTTTTAAAGTACTTTTGAACAGATCTTTAAATTCACTTGGGAAAGGGAAAACAATCGTATTTGTTTTATCAGAGGATATATCGCTTAGGGTCTGCAGGTACCTTAGTTGTATCCCTTGAGGATTTTGGCTTATTATATCCGCAGCTTTTAGTAGGTTCTGACTGGCTTCAAGTTCCCCCTTCGCATTTATAACTTTTGCACGCCGCTCCCTTTCCGCTTCAGCCTGTTTTGCAATGGCCCTTATCATACTATCATCCAGGTCTATATGTTTGATCTCTACGTTGGATATTTTGATCCCCCATGCATCGGTCTGTTTATCCAGAATCTCCTGTATATCAAAGTTGAGCTTCTCTCTTTCAGCAAGCATCTCGTCAAGCTCATGTCCCCCTAGCACCGATCTTAGTGTAGTTTGTGCAAGCTGCGACGTAGCGGAGTGAAAATTTTCCACCTGAATTATCGCCTTTTGGGGGTCGATCACCCTGAAATATACGACTGCATTCACATGTACCGAAACATTATCGTGGGAGATCACATCCTGAGTAGGGACATCAAGTACTATGGTTCTTAGGTCAACTTTTACCATCTGCTGGATAAAGGGGATAAGGATGATAAGACCCGGACCCTTTACCCCGGTAAAGCGACCCAGTGTAAATATCACACCCCTTTCATATTCCCTTAAGATCTTTATAGCCGCACTTAAAATTACTATAAGAAAAACAATTATATAGATAGTTGTTGTCGATAACATCTTTTACTCCTTTTTTGGTTTTAGTTTCAGAACAAGATCGGATATGCGATCTACTACGGCTGTTTCCCCTTTTTTTATTTTAGAATCTGATACGGCATTCCATATCTCACCGTGGCATCTTGCCAAATAACCGTCTTTGGTTATTTTTATGATCCTAGCTTCCATCCCAACCATCTCATCTTTACCGCTTACTATCTTCGCTTTCCTTGCTTTTAAAAGATATCTTATAACAAGCAGGAAAAAGAGCAGTGAAGTGATACAAATTGCTATGATCAAAGGAAGTGAAACTCCGCTTCCAAGCAGCTTTTCATCAAACAGGAAAAATGATCCGAACCCAAATGCAACCACTCCGCCAATACCAAGTATCCCAAAACCTGCAACGAACACTTCTGCCGACATTAGCAGTATCCCGAATATAAGAAGTATAAGACCTGCGTAGTTGAAAGGGAGCACATTGAACGCATACAAGGCAAGTATTCCCGAGATCACACCGATTATTCCCGGGAATATGGCGCCTGGATTCATAAGCTCGAAAAATATCCCGTATATGGCAGCCATGATAAGAAGATATGCTATATTCGGGTCACTCACTATCATAAGTATCTTTGTTTTCAAGCCAGCTTCAAAATATACAATACGGTGCTCTTTTGTCTTTAGTACAATATCTTTCTCTTTAACTTTAACGCTTTTACCGTCAATTTGCTTCATAAGCTCTGTGATATTTTGGGATACTGTGTCAATTACGTTTAGTTTTAAAGCATCAGTTGAGGAGAGGCTTTTTGCTTCTTCGACAGCTTTTAATGCCCAAGATACATTTCTATCTCTTAGCTGTGCCAGACTTTTTATATAGGCTGCGGAGTCATTAACTATTTTTTTCTCTAAAGATGATATGGCAGTATTGTTACTCTCTTTGGTTTGGGGCTGCATTATATTAACAGGGGTCGCGGCACCAAGGTTGGTGCCCGGAGCCATTGCCGCTATATGGGAAGCGTATAGAAGATATGTGCCTGCACTTGCAGCTCTTGCACCTTTTGGCGATACATAGGTTATGACAGGAATAGGGCTGTTGAGTATATCTTTTATCATATCCCTCATGGCGGATGAAACGCCTCCTGGGGTATCAAGCTCTATAAGTATTGCATATGAGCCGTTTGTTGATGATTCATTCAGTGCATTTTTAAGATAATGGGAAGTTGCCGGAGATACGGGGCCGTCTATCCTTATATGTGTGATAGTGGAAACCTCTGCAAATATATATGTTATAAACGATAATAAGATCATAAGACATTTCATACCACACTCCCACATCTGCAATATAGCGTTTATACCACAATAATAACCGCAAAATGAAAAAAAGTCAAGCTTTTTACTTCACCCAAATAATTCCTATGTCAGGATTTGGGTTTATAACCTTGATTGACTTAGACTCAACTTTTAGATATAATTGTGCCTATACTTTAGAGTATAAATTTCATTAAATAATATCAAAATTAAAAATTAATATAAAAGAGGTTATAAAATATGGCAAAAAGTTTATATGAAACATTAGGTGTAAGTGAAAACGCAACAGCATCTGAGATAAAAAAAGCTTACAGAACATTAGCTAAAAAATACCACCCGGATATGAATAAAACTCCGGAAGCAGAGGAAAAGTTTAAAGAGATAAACGCAGCTTACGAAGTACTTGGAGATGAACAGAAAAAAGCTCAATATGATATGCACGGTGATGATATGTTCGGTGGTCAAAACTTCCATGACTTTGCAAGAGGTCAGGGTGCAGGTGTAGATATTAATGATATATTAAGACAGATGTTTGGTCAAAGTGGAGGCTTTGGGGGTGCTCAAGGTTTTGGAGGACACGGAGGCTTTGGGGGTGCTCAAGGTTTTGGAGGACATGGAGGCTTTGGTGAGCCTGATTTAGATATAAGTGCTAATCTAAGTATCGATTTTAATACTTCAATATTAGGTGGTACTAAAAATATCTCTATCAACAACGAAACATTTGATATTAAGATACCTGAGGGTATCTCTAACGGTCAAAAGATTAGAGCTAAGGGAAAAGGTAAACAAGCGTCAGGATACCCTAGAGGTGACCTTATTATCACTTTAAAAGTTCAAGAGAGTGATGAGTATAAAAGAGATGGAGATGATCTTATAAAGTCATTCGACGTACCCTTAAAAACAGCATTGTTTGGGGGAAAAGTTCAAATAGACACAATATTTAAAACTATCACTTTGAAAGTTCCTCAAGATACAAAACAAAATCAGAAGTTTAGAGTAAAAGATATGGGTGCATTAAATAGAAAAACAAAGCAGAAAGGCTCATTGTATCTAAAAGCAAACATAGTTATTCCAAAGTTGGATGACCTTGATTCTGATCTTGTAGAAGCTTTACAAGAAAAACTTCCAGAGTAACAGTATGTCTTTTGATAATAAAGGGAAATCATATTGTGAGCCTGTGTATCTTATTAGTGAAGTATCAAAGATCTTAGATATACACCCTCAGACTCTTCGTCAATATGAAAGGGAGGGGCTTATAACTCCTAGCAGAACAAATGGCAAGATAAGGTTATATTCTCAGGAAGATATAGACTGTATTAAAAATATACTTAACCTTACTAGAAATAAGGGTATTAATATTTCTGGTGTAAGTATGATATTAAAGCTTCAACAGGAGATAAAAGTGCTTAATGTTACTATTGATGAATTTAGGTTAAAAGATTCAAATAGTATATCAAATTCAAAAGCATTAGTAGTTAAAAAAAGTCAGTACGATATCGTAGTAGTTGAAGACTAGCCTAAAGTTTCTAGGCCGGTAGTTTATATTTTATAGAATATCCTCTCATCAAAGGAGGGGTATCATAATAGTCTTCATCATTTTTAGATTTTGTAGGTATCTGTTGTGCAGGTGTAGATGCAGTTTTACCTTCTATCTCTTCTTGACTCTCTTTTTCTTGTGATTCAAAACCGGTTGCAACAATAGTTATTTTAATCTCATCGGTAGCAAGATTATCATCTGTAGTAGTACCGAATATTATTTCAGGGTTTCCATCAACCGTATCGTTGATATTTTCCATAACATCACCTATTGCAAACATAGATACATTTGGATTAACTGTCCAGTGAATCATAATACCCTGTGCACCACTTAAGCTTATTTCATCAAGAAGCGGTGATCTAACAGCTAGTTCTAAAGCCTCTTGTGCCGCATTGTCACCTTTTGCTTTACCTATACCCATTAGTGCAATACCTTTGTGTTGCATAATTGTTTTCACATCGGCAAAGTCTACATTGATATCATCACTTCCTGGTTTTAAGATAACCTCACTCATACCGTTAACCGCTTGGTACAGTACATCATCAACTACTTTAAAAGCTTCTTTCATCCCTATTGATTTATCAATAATACTTCTTAGCCTATCATTAGGTATAACAATTATAGAATCACTTACTTTTTTTAGTTCCTCAAGTCCAAGATTAGCAAGTCCTGTTCTTTTTTTACCTTCCCATTTAAAAGGTTTTGTTACAACCGATACGGTTAATGCACCAACCTCTTTTGCTGCTTTTGCAACAACAGAAGCAGCACCCGTACCGGTTCCTCCACCTAGCCCTGCGGCGATAAATACAATATCTGCACCTTCTAGTGATTCTTTCACCTCTTGATAGTTTTCAAGTGCTGAATCTCTTCCTATCTCAGGTCTCATCCCTGCACCAAGCCCTCTTGTAAGTTCAATACCAAGCTGTATTTTTTTTGGTGCATTTGATAAGTTAAGTACTTGTAGATCCGTATTTGCAACTATCAGGTCAATTTTATGTGTACCTTCATTTATCATATGGTTTACCATATTACATCCAGCCCCACCTACACCGATCACTGCAATTTTAGCTGCATTTTGCGAAAGTGTTTTCGTAGGTCTTTGCACTGTTATACTGTTATGATCAAAAAGGTTATCTTCCATTATAGCCACCTTGAAAGTTTATCCCAGATTTTACCCAGTTTTTTAGGTTTTTCATCTTGGGTTTGTTCTTTTACTGTTTTTATATCTTGAATATCTTTTAAAGAGTTTTGTTCATATTGTTCATGCTCTTTGACCGTATTGGTATGTTGTACAGTTTGGTTATTTTGGATTGTTTCTTGCTCTTTTGCAAATTCTGTTGACCTTAGTTCACTTTTACTATTTAGCTCAAAACTTTTTTCGGTATCAAGTTCATACAGTAAAAGACCTACAATTGTTGCCATTGAAGGGTCATTGAAATCTATATATCCATTTTGTATGTTCTTAGGATTTGAAATCTTTACGGGAAGGTGACCAAATACTTCACTGGCAAGTTCTTTTATCCCCGGTATATGTGTCATGCCACCTGTTAGGATAAAACCACCATCCATATTTTCCAAAACTGAACTCTCTTTTAGTTTGTCATATATAAGACAAAGTATCTCTTCTATCCTTGCATGTAGTATAGGCTGAATTTGATCTAATGATATCTCTTTTGTTTCAGTTTCATTTCCTAAGATGGGAAGTTTTACTTTTTTGATACTGTTTTCATTATCATCATCATTAATGCTAAGTAGTGTTCCATATTGCTTTTTTATCATATTTGCAGCACTATACGGTGTATGAAGCATTACCGAAATATCATCAGTAATATGCTCACTGCCGATTGGAAGAAAATCGTTGTATATTATACTTGAACCTTTGTATACAACAACTTGTGTTGTACTGCCCCCAAAGTTAATAACGGCAGTACCTACTTTCTTTTGATCTTTTTCTAAAGTTGAAAGTGTATTTGCATAACCTGAAAGTACAAATTTGTCAACTTCAAGATTTGCTTGTTTTAGTGCATTTCTTACATTAGTAAGTGAAGTCTTTTTTGCAGTTATAAGACTTACGGATACTTCAAGTCTAGACCCGTTCATATTTAAAGGATTTGATATGGTTGCACCATCATCTACTCTAAAGAATATTGGAAGAACATGTATTACATCATAATCAGGTATGACCTGAGCATTGTAAAGTGCCATTTTAAGTGCCTGTTTAATCTCACTATGAGTTATAAGACCTCTGACATTAATACTTCCGTTGCTTCTTAGTGTTTTAGTGTTTGCACCTGAGATGGATACAATAACACTAGGATCAGTATTTCCAATACTGTTTAATGCTCCTGTTACCGCTTCTTTTATTGAGCCGCCGGCAAGATTTATATCTACTATATTACCTTTTTTTACACCTTTGCTTTTACTTTTACCAACACCTAGGATATTTATTCTGTTGCTAAAATCATTTGCTGCAGCAATAGCAGTAATATTGGTAGTACCGATATCAATTGCTAATATTGACTTGTTCAATTAGTTTTTCCCTATAAAAGTTTTTATTTCATATTTATTTCTAAGTTTTGAAATAAGACCGTTATTTATTTCATTGTTCTTTAATTTTTCAACAGCAGATTTTACGATTTGATCATTTTTTGAATCATATGCTGCTAACTTAGAATCAGTTATTCTAAATACAACAATTTTATCACCTAGATTACTTTGTGATATTTTAGATGTTGAATTAAATATATCTCTAACTACATTTTGGCTTTCATTTTCATTTAAACCTTTAATTGTAGGTTGAGAGTCTTTCTGAATATAACCTAAAGAGATACCTTTAAAGTTATTTACTATCTTGTCTGCTTTCTCTTTAAGAAGTTTGTTTTTTATATCTGTGATATAGTTCTTTTTTACATCACTTTTTACTTCATCAAACGGAAGTGTTTGTGGCTTTGTTTTTGATAATAATTTGATTATATAATAGTTCCCGTCTTTATAGATAGGCTTTAATATAGTTGATGCTTCAGCGGTTTTTATCTTTTTAAAATCCTCACTTGCAACAAAATCACTGTTTTCAAATATAATCTTTTCTTCTTTAAAACTTTCTTTTGCTTTTTTAAGGTTTACATAATGTTTTAAAGCAATTTGTTTCATTTGCTTTTTACTTTTCTCATCAATATTAACAACTTTTTTATAGCTTATCTTATATCCTTCGGGAGATTTGTAGTTTTCTTTTGTTATTTCCCAATGTTTTTTTATATCGGATGCTTTTGTATCTACTTTAATATTTTCAGAGTCAACTACAGCTACTTCAACTTTATCTTGCAAGAAGATAAGTTCACTTATATTTTTAATCTCATTTTCTTCAAGTTTAATATTAAATACTTTTTGTATTTTTTGTATTAAAAGGTCTTGTTTTAATTGTGCTTCAAATTCAGAGGTACTTCTTCTGTTTTGTTTAAGTACTGACATGTATGTATTTTTATCAAATTTACCATCTTTTTGAAATGCAGTAATTTCAACAAGTTGTTTTGCAAGCTCTTTATCTGTAACTGCTAAGCCTATCTCGTCTGCAAAGTTTATATATAGATACTTTTGTATAACTTTTTGAAGTGCAGCATCTTCTAGTTTGAATTGTTTGGCAAGTTCCTGATTGAAACTACTTCCAAATATTTGGCTGTATTGTGAGTATAGTGCACTATACTCATTTTGAAGATCCCTCATAGGAACTTCTTTTCCATTTACTAAAGCTACTGCTGAGTTTGATTTTCCATAGTCATAGCTCCCCCAGCCGACAAATCCGGCACCTACGAAAGCTATTGTACTAACCCATATCGTTACGATCAGCCACTTCTTATGTTGTTGCATCCATGTTATCATATAAAAACCTTTATTCTATTATTTATTTAATTATCTAATTTTTCGTTTCAATTATACAATTTTCTTCATTATTAATATCTGAATCATCATAGGGATCCATATGTATATTTATTATCCAGTTTCTAGATTTATCAAGCTCTTTTATTTTATCTTCAACCCTGTCTGCAGCTCTGTGTGCTTCCATAAGTGTTATAAGACAGTCAAATACTAAATGAACATCAACAAAATTATTGTGTCCTGCAGTTCTTGTTTTTAAGAAATGGTGGTCATTTACCTTATCTTCTTCTTTAATGATCTGTACTATTTTTTCTGAAACTTCATCATCTAGGGATCTGTCAAGAAGTACAAGTACACCCTCTTCGATAAGTTCATAGGCACTGTAGATGATAAAAATAGATATACCGGCACCCACGATGATATCAACTATCTCATAACCTGTAATATACACAAGAACCAAAGATACTAAAACTGCGGCATTTACCCATACGTCTGTTTTGTAGTGAAGGGCATCGGCTTTTATAACCATATTGTTTGTTTTTTTTGCTACGGCATTTAGATATGCCACAAGTATTATAGTTACAAAAAGCGATATTACCATAACTAAAAGGGAAACATCTATATATGTAGATGTTTCCCCTGTGAAGTATTTTTTTACAGCAGTGTAAAGTAAAAAAAGCCCTGACATCGTGATGATGACACCCTCTATTACACTTGCAAGGGCTTCTATTTTACCCCTTCCGTAATTGAATGTCTCATCAGCAGGTTTTTCAGAGTTTGAAATTGCAAAATAATTAAACAGCGATACGAACATATCTAGTATAGAATCTACTGCTGAAGCCAAAACTGCAACGGAACCACTCATAATTCCTATTACAAATTTTATCAGCGTTAAAAATGCCGCTACACTACTTGAAACTACCGTTGCTTTTTTTTGCAATGTCATAACTGTTTTCTACCTTTTATATTTATCTTCTTGAGCCTCTAGAATCAGAACCTCTACCTCTTCCGCCTCTAGAACTTGAACCTCTGCTTCCGTTTCTATCAGAACTTCTACCTCTTGAACCTCTTCCGCCTCTGTGTCCGCCTCGACCTCTACCTCTAGAGTCTCCTCTTCCACCGCTTTTTTTAGCTCTTTCTAGTAGGTATTCGATATCTTTTTTAGATTTACCGATAGTATCTTTACCTTTTACATCTGAATTCTTTAACAGCATAGAAGCTAATTTGTAAGTGATGCTTGAAAGATCAAAGTTCTCTTTTAATTGCTCTATTAGATCATATACAGACTCATCTATCTCTTGTGCAGAGATATTTTCAAGTAAAGATGCAAGTGTTTTGTCTTTTACTGCATCTTTATTTGGAACTGTTTTACTAGTGATCTCCGTACCTACATCTTTTTGAATCTTGTGTAAAGATTTAAATTCTGCAGGAGTTACGATAGATACTGCAGAACCCTCTTGTCCACCACGTCCTGTTCTTCCTATTCTGTGTACATAACTCTCGCTATCAAACGGCAATTGGTAGTTAAATACGTGAGTAACACCTTTTACATCAAGTCCTCTAGCTGCAACGTCTGTCGCAATAAGTACTTCTAGAGTATCACTTTTAAATGCTTTGATAACCTCTTCTCTTTGTCTTTGCTCCATATCTCCGTGAAGACCTTTTGCACTGTAACCTTGAGAAACAAGATAAGTTGAAAGTCTGTCAACATCTCTTTTCATCTTACAGAACACGATAGCTTTATTAGGGTTTTTGTAGTCAAATAGTCTAATAAGTGCATCATCTCTTTCATACTCTTCAACAACGTAAAATGATTGTGCAATTTTTGTGTTTGTCATCTCACTTTTAGTAACAGTGATAAATGAAGGCTCGTTTAATATTTTTTCTGCAAGTTTTTTAATAGGTGCAGGCATAGTTGCAGAGAACATTAAAGTTTGCTCTCTACCGTTTAGGTAGTTGAAGATCTCTTTAATATCCTCCAAGAATCCCATATCCATCATCTCATCTGCTTCATCTAGAACAACAAATTTTGGATTGATATTGATCTGGTTTTTAGATAAAAGATCTAAAAATCTTCCCGGAGTTGCTACAACTATTGAAGCGTTTTCAACGTGTTTAATCTGTCTTGAGTAAGAGCTGCCACCGTAAACAGTAGCTGTTTTTACATTTAAGAATTTTCCGAATTTAAATAGTTCGTCACTAACTTGGATAGCTAATTCTCTTGTTGGTACAACAACTACCATCTCTACACTTCCGTCACATTTCATCATGTTTAGAACCGGAAGTCCAAATGCGGCAGTTTTACCTGTACCTGTTTGTGCCTGAGCAACTATATCTTTCCCTTTTAATACTTCAGGGATAGCATCTTGTTGTACCGGACTTGGTTCTACGAATCCCGCAGTTTCTATTGCTTTGTTAAGCTCTGATTTTAAGTTAAAATCTGTAAATTTCATATTTTATGATTACCTTTATGTTTTTATAGGGGAACCTTTAAAATAACTTTTACATCAATTACTTAATCTAGCTTACTTTTAAGATTTCCTATATTAGGGCGATTTTATCCAAAAAGTTCTTAAAGTTTGGTTTAATGTAATTTTAAGGTATTTTAAAGTCAGTTTTTTTAAGTTTATAATTGTATATGTTTTATATCTTATATGTTAAAATTATATCCATGCAAGGTTATATAATAAACATAAACAAAGTCAAAGATGAAGATCTTATAGTTTCTATTCTTACACAAAACAACTTTTATACCACTTATAGATTTTACGGTGCAAGACACTCAACTATAAATGTGGGCTATAAGATCGACTTTGAACTTGAAACAAATTTAAAAAGTACAATTCCCAGATTAAAAGATGTATTACAGATTGGATATCCTTGGATACATGATACTCAAAAACTATATTGCTGGCAGAGGTTTTTAAAACTTTTTTATCCCCACTTAAAAGATGTGGAGGAGATAGAGGAGTTTTATTTTGAGTTACTTGATCAATTAGCACATAAAATCACAAAACAAAATCCAAAAAGAGCTATTTTGGAAAGTTACGTGCAGTTGTGTGAACATGAGGGTAGACTTCATACAGATTACGAGTGTTTGTTGTGTGAAGAGACAATAACTAAAGATCTGTCTCTAGTAAGAAGTTTTTTACCTGTACACCCTAAATGTACATATTCAAGATCATTTCGTATGGATCAGATAAAAGAACTTTTTGAACAAAAGTCAACAATAGACCTTAACGATGATGAGATTGAATATATTTGGAATGTACTCTTACAGGGACTGTAAAATTGTTATATATTATAAATCTATTTATATTTTTTAGAGCTTCCCATAAAATATTTATTTTCAATTAAGAGATAATCCCATAAAATAAACAAGTAAGATATTTTCATAAAAAGGAGTATAATGTCTATAGCTATAATGACCTCCGGAGGAGATTGTGCGGGGATGAATCCTGCTATTAAGTGGTTTGTGGATTATTGCTTCAGTAAAAATATACAGCCGTATTTTATCTATGACGGTTTAGAGGGGCTAATTGACGGGAGTATAAAAAAAGCGACCCATGAAGATGTTGCCGGTATTGTTCATCTGGGAGGTACTATTATTAGATCTTCCAGGTCAAAAAGATTTTATGAAAAAAAGTATAGAAAACAGGCCTTTGAGAATCTGCAAAGAAACGGTATAGATAAAATTGTGATCTTAGGCGGTGACGGCTCTTTTCGTGCCATGAAACTTTTTTTTGATGAATACGGAATAAATTTTGCGGGGATACCCTCAACAATTGACAATGATATCTTCGGTACTGACTATTGTTTAGGTGTGGATACTGCTTTAAATATAATAAGAGATGCCACAGATTCCATAAGAGATACCTCCTCATCTTTTAAAAGAGCATTTGTAATAGAAACCATGGGAAGAGACTGCGGTTATCTTGCTTTGGTATCGGCACTTACCTGCGGTGCGGAGGTGTGTTTGATACCTGAAGTACCATATAGTCTTGAAAGTTTACAGACAAAACTAACAAAAGAGCTAAAAGAGGGAAGAAGATATATAATCTGTGTAGTTGCTGAAGGGTTGAAAAAAACAGATCAGATTGTAAAGTGGCTAGAAGATGATATAGGTATAGAAACTAGAGAAACAGTGCTTGGACATATACAAAGAGGTGGAAGCCCAACTGTTTTTGACAGACTTATGGCAAGCAAATTTATTACATATGCCGTTGATAAATTATTAAACGGTACAGATAATAACAATCAAATAGTAGTATATAAAGACTCCAAGTTCTCATTTGAATCTATACAGTACGTTACATCTTCAAAATACAAGATAGATGAGGATTTGTTACGCTTGGCAGTAAATATGATGAGATAAAATATTTTTATTATCTCTTCTTTTATCAAATCAATCTTTTTTAATACCAAATATCATACAATACAAAAAAATTTTAGGAAACAAATATATGGATAACTGGGTATTAAAACCATGCAGCGATATAAACAGGATGTTAAAAATAAGAACAGATCTTGAAAACTTTGAGCAATCAAACTATCCAACACTTTTAACAATAAGCCACAGGTATGCAACATCAGACGATGTTCTTTTCCCTGAGCCCTCAACACTTGCCTTTTTTATAGGTTTTGAAGAAAAATGTTTGCTTAATATGGATGGTGCTGTTTATGTAGCACAAGATATTCATACCGGACTTTTGGATATACATATATATGCGGCAGATTATGAAAAAACTATTTATGAAGCTATAGAATATCTAAAGTTAAAACCCCAATACCATGTGGAGTTTAAAGTAGATGCAGATAAAAACTGGAATATAGTAGAAACTTTGGGAGAATAATATGGGTATATCAAAAGATAGTAAAAATTTCTTAATAATAGCATCTTTAATGATGGCTGCAGGGATAGCCATAGGAGCATTTGGAGCACACGGTCTTCAGCCCTATTTGGATGAATATGGAAATATAATTTATAACAAAGGTGTATCTTATTGGTTTTATAACACTGCCGGGTTATTCGGTGTTGCTTTTATGAGCCATTTATTACCTGACTCTACTAAGATAAAAAAAGGTTTTTATTTTATACTTGGAGGGACATTGATATTTTCAATATCACTTTATATTTTGGCATTGACCCATATAAAATGGTTAGGAGCAGTTACTCCAATTGGTGGTACCTCTATGATAATAGGGTGGGTACTTTGTGTTATCGCTTTGTGCAAAGATACAAAGGATATAAAAGATTTTTAGATACAATACACATTACAAATTAATCATGGAGAATATATGAGTTATTCAGATATACTTATACTAGGTTGGAACCTTAACGCGTTTATGTTCGTTATCAATCTTTTTTTAGCTGTTAATATAGTAAGGTCAAATGATCCTACGCAGTTGGAAAAGGAATCTAAAGTTTTAAATGAGTTAAGTCAAGAGATGGAGAAGTACTACCCTAACAGACAGGTAGAAACACTAATAAGTTACCTTATACCCTTTACTGCTTTTTACAGGATACTATTTAAACTTATTGAGATGAATATGTTCTTTTCTAAGAATAAAGGGACAAAGATGTTTGATTTTGTGATATACAAATATCAAAAAGAGATTCAAAAAGCAAAGAATAAAGTTCAATAGTGATAAATTTAAGAATAGTTAGACTAAGAAATTTAATAGCACTAATTGCTATAGTGTTGCTTATGTACGGCTGCAAGAGCAGGTCTGCTGTTAGTGTATTTACAAATAAGGACTCTATGTATGCACAAAATATGCAGTATACAAAATTAGCCAAGATAATTAAAAAAAATGATGTGGAGGTTTTAATAACTGCCACATATATAAATCCTTCAGAGCCTTTTACTTTAAATAACACTACACAAAAGTTCATACTAGCTGCATACTATACAAATGAGAATTCAAATAGCGGTGTTTTTACACTTAACGGTAAAAATTACATAAAAAAAGAACTAATAAACCAAAAAGATGATCTATATAGATCTATCCCTTTGATGAATAGATGGGCACAATATTATCTGTACACATTCAAAGAGATAAAAGAGGATAAACTTATTATAAAATTCAGTGACAAAACTTTAGGGATCAAAGAGATAGTGTTTGATAAGTATTAATGTGTTGATTTAATACTGTTCAAAAGCCGGCTAAGTTTTATCTTATTATTTTGATTTAGGTGGTTATGGTATATATAATAGTTTGCAAGAACTTTTTTACCATACTTTTTCGTTTCATCATAAGGTAGAAGCTCCATACTTAAAAACGGTTCATATTTACTTTTTGTTTTAAATAAACCCTTTCTTAAAATCCTTTTTGTAAAACCTATACCGCCATTGTATCCATAGGCTATAAAAAGTGGATGCTTTAGTCTTCTTTCTAAAAAGTTTAGATGGTGATTTGCATATTTTAAATTTGTTTTTGGCTCAAGCTGTTTATCTATAAAGTAGGGCTCTTTTAATTGTTTGGCTATGGCTTTACTTAAAAAAGGCATAATCTGCATAGTCCCCATAGCATATGCACTTGAGATAGAGGTAGGGATAAAACGACTCTCCTGTCTTGCTATAGCGTATATTAAAGCTTGTCTTTTTTTATTTAAATCACCTATATGTTTCTCATATGGTGTAATAAAATAGGACTTTCTATATCTATCATACCTCTCTTTTACAAAGGCAAGATGTGCAAGGGTATCTTGATGATTAAATATTTTATTATATTTTGAAAGTTTTGTTTTATTCATCTTTTTAGAATCTTTTAATACTTTTATCCATTTAAAAGGATTAGAGGTATCAAAGGAAAGTTTATCTTTACTGTTAAAGGGTATCTTAAATACAATATTTTCTTTATTTTGTTTTAACATATCTGCACCGTAAAGGGAATATAGGTTCACATCCCAGCTAGAAGATAATTTTTGTAAATATTTCTCCTGCTTGGTTATCAAATATTGCCAAAAAGTAATATTGTCCTTTTCCATTTGGTAGTACGCTTTATTATAGGCAATACTCAAATAATCAAGTGCTTTGTCCTTTTTGTTATGTCTTAAAGCATTTATTGCAAGATGAAATACAGATTTAAAACTTAATTTCTCACCGCTTATATTAAGAAGTGACTTTTGCGCTTTAACCATCTTGAAATTTGTTACTATAAGTTTGATAGTTTGTGCAAACTTTTTCTCTTTTTTCAATCTTTCTATAGTACTCAACGGGAAAAAGTTATCAAAGTATTTAGCTCTGTATAGACTCCCACATTCATTAAATGTATTAAAAAAAGTCTCGTTATCACTTTGGATCAGTTTT
This sequence comes from Campylobacterota bacterium, assembly GCA_034717895.1. GTDB lineage: Bacteria > Campylobacterota > Campylobacteria > Campylobacterales > Arcobacteraceae > JAIOSF01. Next base: position 15,602 of record JAYEMD010000083.1, read on the forward strand.
TGAAAAGGGATAGGGGAGCTTAATATATCAAGCTTTTTATATAATCTTTTATACTCTTTTTCTACCTTCTTTTTTACCGTAGAAAGTTCTTTTTTTGTAAGTTGTGTAGCATCATAAACACTAAGACCTGCTTGTATACAATAATCTTCTTTATAAATGAGCTTTTTTGTTTTTTCTTTTTTACATTTTACATATTCATCATAGTTATTGTCATTGTATTTATCAACAAATCTATAAAAGATCTTATTGTTTAGAAATCTAACCTGTTCCAATGCCGAAAGTGCTTCAGCGGGTTCAATATTTTGTGAAAGATACCGCCATATATAAAAATCTTTAGCGATACTCTTAGGTTGTTTTGAAAGCCACTTGGCAGATATCTGCTCATCGGCAAAAATATTTGATACAAAAA
>JAYEMD010000084.1:0-3402 GCA_034717895.1 Campylobacterota bacterium
TAATATTAAAAGCTCTCAACTCCCATATAAGTATCCATAGCTTTTATAAATATCTACCCACAATTAACTAGTCTATTTTATAAGATTTTATTATCTTGTAATTTTCTATTGCATAATTTGGGTTTAAGTATCTCATTGCAGCATCAATTATCGGTACTCCTGTCTTACCTTCGCACCAAGCTTGGAACTTATCTTTATCTTCATTCCACTTTATATCTTTACCGTTAAAGTTCTCAAATTCAGATTTTGGAAAATGGTATAGGATATAGTTGTAAAACTCTCTCCAAAACAGTTCCCTTATAAAATAATCAGAATCTTTCAAAGCTCTTACTTCATTGAAAATTTGTTTAGGCGATATAATCCCAAATCTAAGATGAACCGATAGCTTAGATGTGGCATCTTTATAAAAATAGTCTCTATTATTTTCATAGGTTTCTATTTTTTCTTTAAATTGATCTAATAGTTCAAAGCCACTTTTGTATAAAAATGAAGGTAACTCTTGTTCTTCAAATCCTATAGAGTTTAAACTAGGAAAAGACTCATAATCAAAATCTATAAGTTTTATATTTTTATTTACTTCATACTCGCCAATAGTACCACTTTCATATAGTGGCTTTAATGATTTATAAAAAGGTGTAAATACTTTATATGGTGTTTTATCTGATTTTAGTGCATTTAATGGGTGGATTAAAAAACTATCATAATATCTTTCCATAGGTACCAGTTTTTCAATCTCTTTATCTCTATTAATAGCATAATTATCAAAATCACATGAACAAAATACACTGTCATAATGGTTCTTTAAAAGTAATTTTTCAAACACATCTTTAGGCTTTCCATAAAAAATAGCAAGATCAAGCCCTATCTCTTTTAGTTTATTTTTTAAATTGATTACTGATTTATAAATAAAGCTTACTCTTTTATCATCATTTGGAAGTTTTTCCAATATATTTTTATCAAATATAAATATAGGCAATACCTCACCTTTAGAAAAAGCTAATATTGCACTATCTTCTATTCTTAAATCTCTTCTAAACCAAAGTATCTGTTTCACCACTTATACGCCTTTATATCACTTCTTAAACTTAACTCCTTTGGGTAAGGGTTAAGAAACTTTTGTGACTTTAGATACTTATTATCAAATCTTTTTACATAAAGATTTATCAGTTTTGTTACTGCAATTAAAGGTATTATACCTCCCTTATATTCATTGCATGCAGTTAGTAGATGTTCTTTTTCATCTTTAGAGATAAGCTTTTTAAAATAGCCTGTAATATGCTGCAAAACATTATATGTTTTTTTGATATTGCTTTTTTCATTTATCGCTTTTAAAAATTGTTCTTGATAAAGTTTAAGAACTTTAGTTAACTCCAGCTTTTCATGATTTGCAACTATTCCTCCCAAAGATCTATAAGATTTTTCAGATTTAGCGAATATAAGATATTTATAAGATGTGTGAAACACTACTAACTCTTTTAATTTTGGATCACTTTCTAGGAACTTTTTAATATCACCATATGCAAATACCTGCATCAAAAAGTTCTCTTTTAGCCAAGGATCATTGAGCCTCCCCTCCTCCTCTATTGGAAGGTTTGGATATATCTTTTGTAGTTCATTTGCAAACAGTCCAATACCTTTTTTCTCACTTGGTGCATTTTTCTCTTCATATACTTTTACCCTTTCAAGTCCACAAGTTGGAGATTTTGATTTTAATACAAAACCACATAGATCATCATATTTTGCTTTTTTAGCAAAAACCATTGATGAATTTAAAAGTTTGTCTGTTACATCTTCACCACTTTTTACTATATGAACTCTTATTTGATTATTAACTCCAACAAGTCTTATAGTATCCCTTGGAGTTCCAAATACTGGCTCCTCAGGACAATACCCCATTAATTCAAAATATTTAGAAAGCTCATCAACTACAAAACTATCTTTACAACCGCTTCCATCATATCTGCAAAGATCTCCTAAAAGGCAAGATGATATACCTATTTTCATAATACTACCTCATACTCTCATATATATTTTTTAAACACTTTAAAAATAGCTCATGATGATTTGGAGCCTTAGCAACCCTATAATCCTCAAGTCCAAAACCATCTGCAATTTCTCTATACTCAATATCAAGTTCACCGCTTGTTTCAGAGTTGTCAACTGTAAATGATGCAGGATATATTATAACTTTTTTATTTGTTTTTACAACTTCTTCAAGTTTATCTTCCAAGTATGGTCGTAACCACTCCATGGGACCAAGTCGAGATTGGTATGCGACTTCTATAGTTTTAAATTTTATCCCCTGTTTTTCCAACTCTTTTTTTGCTGCTTCAACGTTAGCTAAAATATGTTTTTGATATGGATCACCTTTATCTATAGTTCTTTGTGTTAAGCCGTGAGCTGAGAATATAAGAGTAAACTCTTCACTTTTATCACTCCCAAGAGATTCTTTTATACGCTCTACAATTGCTTGATTATAAAGTTTATCATCAAAGTAACTGTCAATTGTTTTTATTTTATTTTCTATACAATATCTTTTAGCCTCTTTTTTTAAATCTTCTATAGATGATTTTGTAGTGGTTGATGAATAGTGTGGGTACATTGGTATAGCGTATATATTGTTATAATTTGTAAGTTTACCCATAATATCACTAGCAAATGGAGGTGTATATCGCATAACATAAAAAACATCAGCATCTACTTGTTTAGCAAGGCGTCTAAGCAATCTTTTTGTATGCCCAACTATTGGAGATACGCCACCTAGCTGTGAATAATTGTGTGTAGCTTCTTTTAATCTTTTTTTACGAATCAGGTAACCTATCATAGACCTTATTGGTTGCGGTGCACCTATAATATATTTATCATTAAACATATTTTTTAGAAATATATCAACTTCATCAAGATTGTTTGGTCCACCCATATTCATTAAAACTAATGCATTTGCCATAAATAAAACTCTTTTTGATTTATTATATATTAATACTATATTTTTTAATAGTTATAAAATGTTATTTAATAAGCTTTCACTTTAAAAACAATCTCTAATCATAAATCGTTATCCATGCCAGATAGATAAATTAAACTAAATTTGTCTTTTATTTAAAATTTTATCATTAGGTTGGAATATAAGAATTCACTTAATTTATGACAAAATGTCACTAAGTCGATCTCATAGAATAATAGTATTTATAATGATTTATAGGTAATTTGCTTGGAAATTTCAGGAGAGAAGTGGTGTAAACCCTTTAAATAAAGGGTTTACGAAGGGTAGTGGGAATTACATCCCCATTTCTCTATTAATATTGACTACATTTTCCATAATTGTACCTAAACCGACTTAAATAGTCAAAACTAGATAACTAAATCTTATTCGATTTAGTCATAATAAGACAGATTTTAAAA
>JAYEMD010000085.1:0-3390 GCA_034717895.1 Campylobacterota bacterium
TGAGAATTGTTAATACAAAAAATATCATTAAATTATATTCTTTGATTTATAAGGTACTATTTGGTTTTAGATATGCAAAATTTGAAAGTAATATCTTTGTATCACCTTTTGCTTCTATCTCAAATAAGCATAATGTAGAAGTAGGAAAAAAATCAAGAATTCATCGTGGTTGTGTGCTTTGGTGTAAGTCATTAGAACTTGGTGAAAATGTGCATATTAACCCAAATACTGTTATTTATGGTAGAGTAAGAATAGGTAATGATGTAATGATAGCACCAAATTGCACTATTGTAGGTGGAAACCATGGAATAGAATTGAATGGCACACCGATGTATTATCAACCTACTTTTGGGGAAGGGATAGTGATAGAAGATGATGTATGGATAGGAGCAAATGTAATGATAAAAGATGGTGTTAAGATTGAAACAGGTGCAGTATTGGGGGGTGGCAGTGTCGTGACAAAAGATGTGCAAGCAAACTCAATAGTAGCAGGAAATCCAGCAAAGATAATTGGAGAAAGAAAGTGATTAAGAAAATATATCGAAAGTACAAACAAATTACTTGGTTTAACGACTTTAAAAAGTTGCATGAAAAATCAATACAAGATAAAATTGATATATCTAAGTTGAGACTAATATTAGGTGTTGGAAGGAGTGGTACTTCATGGCTTAGTAAAATGTTAGCTGAATGTGATGAAAATATTAGATACTTTAATGAGTTTTTACCACATGTAAAACCTACCGTTAGATATTCTTTAGAAAATGATTATACAGCAGTTGATTATAAGGATGTTATAAATGAAAAAGATACAATATTTACTTCATATAAATATTTAACTACTGACAAATTTAACAAAGATTTACTTGATTCAAATTTTATTAAAAGAAAATTAGCTAAAGATTGTGAAAATCCAGATATCGTATTAGTAAAGGAGGTTCATTCCTTATTGATGTCGGAGGGGTTACTTAAAAAAATAAATACAGCATCTATAACTATCACACGAAATTCGATATATGTGTTAGATAGTTTTTTATCATATAAGGAAATACATAATCCTCTTTGGAAGAATGAAACTAATTATATTATATCCAATGAAGAGTTTCAAAAGAAATATAAAATTAATAATAAAACTATAAATAATTTGATTAAATATAGGGATGATGGGAAAATTAGAAAAAATGCAATTATTTCAAAATGTTTAACTATAGCTATTATCAATAAGATGTTAAAACAATTGGGAAATGATTTACCAAGTTGTATGCATATAACTTATGAGAATTTGACACAGAATCCACTAGAGTATTTTAAAAAAATGTCTTTACATTTAGATATGTCATTTGGAGAAAATGCAGAAAAAGAATTAGAAAACTCTCAGAAAGGTATAGTTAATACAAAAGATCCAATGTCAATACAAAGAGATACAAAAAAACAAGCTTCTAGAGAATATAGAAACTTATCTCCCGATGAAGTTGCTATGCTTGAAGTTTTTTTGCAAGAGTGTGAACTAAATTTATGATATTAAAAAATATTTCATTAACATTTATTGAGAAGTTTTTAACTTCTATAATTGGAGCTATTGTATCTATCCTATTCATCCGATATTTAGGTCCAAGTGATTATGGAGTATTTGCTTATTTAACATCATTGTTATTTTTATTTTCACTTTTTTCTTATCCTGGTTTGAACACTATTTTAGTGCGAGAATTAAGCCAGGGCAAAAATATTGATAGATATTTTTCTTCATCATTATATATAATATTACCAATGACAATATTAGGGTACTTGTTATTTTTAATTTATGGGTTTTATATTGAAAGTAAAGTTGATCCAATATATTTTTTAATTATATCCACAGGATTATTTAGTGCTATTGCGAATCTATTCAGAAGAAAGTTTATTGCAATGCAAGAAATAGATGTTGTAGTTAAATATAACTTAATAATATTTTTTATATTAAATATACTAAAAATATTTGGAATTATTTTTAGTTTAAATTTTGAATATTTTTTATCTGTAGAAGCTATTTTATCTTCTTTTGTTTTTATCCATTTGTATAGTAAAACAAATAAAATCTATTTAAAAAAAATAAAGAAACTTTATAAGATAGTTAAATATCTTTTTATTGAATCATGGCCAATGTTTTTAACTGGTGTAATGATTATTTTATATTCTAGAATTGATCAATTTATGCTATTTAAACTATCTACAGAATCTGAAGTTGGGTTTTATGCAAGTAGTGTTAGGCTTGTGGAATTGTTTTATATGTTTGCTCCCATTATTATGACTAGTTTTTTCCCACACATATCTAAGGTTTATAAAAGTGATAAAGTAAAATTTGAGTTTTTAGTTAAGACAGTCACTTATGTTTTTTCTTTTTTTAGTATTTTTATCGTAGTATTTACAATATTTTATGCTAAGGAAATTGTTACTTTTATTTTTGGGTCTGATTTTAGTAGTTCTTACTCTACAATCCAAGTGCTCATATTCTCTTTAGTTTTTGTTTTTTGGAGTTCTATTTGTCATAAAATTTACATAATAGTTAAAAAACAAAAATTAAATTTTTATATATCTGCAGTTTCACTAATAGTTAATATAGCTTTAAATTATTTACTAATACCAAAATACGGAGCTTATGGGGCTGCGATTGCTACAGTAATATCTTATGGTAGTTATTTTATAATAATACCATTTGTATATGAATCAAAGTTTATTTTAAGTGAAATTTTTAAAAGTACGCTATTACCTACAGTTGTAGCAACAATTTCATTGCTTTTAACTATACTTTTTATTGAAGACCAAAATATTTTAAATAAAATATTAGTTTATGTAATGTTATTTATGACAATAAGTTATTTTGCACTTAAAAACATTAATAATGAATCATATAAATATCTTTTTTCAATAATTAAAACTAAAATAATTAGGAGATAATTTGAACAATAACCAAGGATACTTAATATTATCAGACAACAATGTGATAGATGAAGCTATAGGACTAATAGGAAGTATACTTAAAAATGCTCCTAAAAGAATACATCTTATAATATATAAGGTTGAACAAGATAAATTGGATCTACTTAAGTCACATGAATTGATCTCTTATGAAGAGATTAGGGAAGACAATCCTGCTAGTTATCATCATCTTGCATTACAGTTACAAGCATATATTAGGTCACCATTTGAACAAACTTTGTATATAGATACAGATATGTTTATTATGCAAAATATAGATCATATATTTGAAGTGATTGAAAAGTTTGGATACTTTGTGTGTACTGATTGGGACAATCATTGGATGAAAGCAAAGACATTTAGCAGAACTTATCCACAAATTTGGGATAAGTATGATATTCCTACTTCTTGGGGAGATTTACCTATGCTGAATGCTGG
>JAYEMD010000086.1:0-15856 GCA_034717895.1 Campylobacterota bacterium
GCATACTGTGATCTCTTTTTTGTTTTTATTGCTGCGGGAAGAATATCACATCTTTTTTCCTTTAAAAACTTTTGAGACTGTGACCATGAATTTGTATCTATATGCTCTATTTTTAAATTCAGCTTTTTTTCTAAAAGCTTCATCGTATCAATAACAATCCCTTGAACATTATTTTCATCAATAAACTCTATTGGTTTCCAATTTGGATTGTTACACATTTTTATTGTTTTATATCTATCTAGATACCTTTGCTCACTTTGAGTCAGAGCTATAGAGTTTTTATCAAAAATAATTTTATTCAAATCTACTTTATTTTTAGTCAACCCTAGAATATTATAAATATCGATACTCCTTTGTATCTTGTTTTTATCAATATCTCCGAATATTTTATTTGTTTTAAAAGCAAGTCCCTTTAAAATCAATGCCTCGTACCTTAATGCTTCTCTTGTTTTATTTTGAGTATTATATTTACTTAATATTAGATCTATTGTTTCTTCTATATGTTCAAAAGCATAGATCCACCCTTTTTTTGAAGCTTCTTGAAAACCCAGAACAGCATCTCTGTTATTTTGAAGAAACTTATTTGAAGTGAACAAGATGGCATCATATAGATCAAAGCCATAATCTTTAGGGTCCCATATATCATACTCAATGCCAAGTTCATCAAGCACATAAAGTTCATTTGATCTAAAAGCGGTAACCACGTCAGCTTTACCTTCAATTAGATCATGGATATTAAAACTTGGTTTCATCACAACCATATCATCTAAAGTGATATTGTTAGATCTTAACATAGATGTAAATGAGGCTGTTTGAGCAGCATCATCATTTATCATAAGCCGCTTCCCCTTAAAGTCGGAAATTTTATTAATACCTGATGACTTTAAACTAACTAAAACATGGGGAGATGATTGTAAAAAAGCGTTTAAAAGTACTATATCCGCACCTTTTGATTTTTCCAAAACAACAGATGAATAACTCAAACCGAAAGTACTTTTACCGTTTGATACATCTTGTGCAATATTTGTACCAAAATCAAACTCTTTTATCTGAATATCCAAGCCTAAATCTTTATAAAAACCTTTCTCTTTAGCCATATAAAAACCTGCAAATTCAAATTGATGCTTCCACTGTAGTTGAAGCGATACTTTTTCTAAAGTTTTAGAATAAACAGAAGAACTTAAACTCAATATAAAAAATAATAACTTAAAATATTTCATATCGTATAATATAACATTGTTCCTTATATTCATTATAATTTCAGATAACAAAACATCCATTTAAGAGTTTCTACGAAAAATTAATTCTTTAATAATAATTATATTAATATAGTAAAGAGTATTACATCTATTAACAATCACCCGACACAAAAAGGTGCTTTGTTTAAAATAACTTTACCTCTAAATGATTAGTACTTAAAATAGCAACTACTCTTTAGGTAAACTATATTTAGAAGACCTTGAAATATCTTGCTGATACATTAAACCGCTGTTTGGTTTATATATCTCTGATTGAGTATAGATATATTCAAATATCTCATCGGCTTGGCTTGAATCCACTAACACGGTAAGTACTTCCATCTCTTCACCGCTTATATTAACTATTGTTGTACCTCTTGCATTACTTCTATTAGCAGTTATTATTCCGTGTTTCTCTTTTAAATCTTCTATTATTGAGGCAGCTTTTCTGCCGTTCATCAGTGCAGTTATAAGTTTTGTATTCATATCTCTTTACCTAACTTCTTTAAAACCTCTTGAGGTATATAAGTTCCTGCCTTTTCAAGGGTAGTAACATAGATAAAACCTTTCCCGGGAGTATCAAGCTGCCCCTCCAGGTACATAGCATCAAATACTCTGTTTACCTGCTCTGAAGATACTACTATATTTATGATCTCTTTTTCAGAGTCTACGGCAACACCGTAAATACCAAGCTTCTCTTTTACTCCGCTTCCCCTTGCGTAGTAAATCGTTGCACCCTGAGCACCTGCACTGTAAGCTGCTTTTACAATCTTGTCAGCTTCACCTTTTTGAACTATACAAGTTACAAGCTCAACATCTGTTAAAATTGTTATATCTCTTATCATAATTATATCCCCTCTTTCACATTTTGCACACTAATTGCTTCAACTTCAATCTTTTGCTGCTGTTTTGCTTTATACCCAACATATAAACCTGTTGCTAAAACTGCTAAAATAGGACAGATAGAAGCCATAGATAATATACCAAAACCATCTGTTGCTCCAACTGCATTACCAAACCCAAGACCCATTGCCAAAACCAAAGGAACAGTTATAGGTCCTGTAGTAACCCCTGCACTATCCCAAGCTATGTTTACAAACTCTTCAGTTGAAAAGAAAGTAAGTACAAGAGCTAAAAGATAAAGAGGTATAAGTATATATGCAAGTGGTATATCAAATATAATTTTAATAATACCAATAGCAAGACCGCATCCAACGCCAAACGATACGGCATACATCAAAGTTGACTTTTTAAATACCCCGTTTGTAAGATCCTGAACAGTCATACCCAAAGCATTTAAAGCAGGTTCTGCCAAAGTTGCACCAAACCCAAGTACAAAGGCAAAACCGATAGCTACAATTAATCCTATACCGTAAGGATAAAGTGCTTCAATCAAGCTTCCGTCAATAGGTGAAGCTATATCATTAAACGCTGCAGGTACCAAACTTCCGGATTGAGCACCAAGCTTAGATAGTCCGTATGTAAGACCAAGATTAAATATACACATCCCAATTACAGCTAAAACAATTCCGTATGTTATTGTACCGCTGTTCTTTATCTTCTCTTTTAAAACTATCTTCATAACGATCATAAGGAAAATAACAAGAGGGATAATAGCTCTAATACCTAAAATGATCTCCTCCCAAGGTGTAGATTGATGCCAAGGTTCAATAGTTGAAGCTGCCAACGAAACCCCCTGAGCCATAGCTATAATATCAGAAGGTGTGCTTACCATTGATACATAAAGACCTAAAAGCATAACTCCCAAGATTGGAAAAATAGATGCAAGGGTAACAATACCAAATCCGGATAATGAAGAGTCTCCCTTACCTGCAGCGGAAGCTATACCAATACCAAGAGATAATACCAAAGGAACTGTAACAGGTCCTGTAGTAACAGCACCGCTATCCCAAGCAAGTCCAAGTATCACTGCAAGATCTTCATTACCCATAAAATATGTAGTTAACAACAGTGTAGGTACAACTGTTGCGTAAATATAGGGCTTTAGGCTCCAACCGTATATAAATCTAACGGTTCCCAAAATAGCGGCAATACCAACCCCGGCACCTACAATAAGTACAAGAACTCCTGCCCATTCATTTAATAAAGCATATAAATAAGGTGCTTTTTGAACCTCTACCAAAGAACCTGCCGCTTTTAAAGCACCTATGGCAGGTTCGGCAAAGGTAACACCTATACCTAAAAGGAAAGCTATAAATAAAACAACTTTAAGGGTAACTTTTTTAGGAAGTGTATTACCTATAGATTCTCCAAAAGGCATAAGCCCCTGCTTAATCCCCTCCATAAAAAACATAAGTCCCAAAATAACTGCAAAAAGTCCGAGTGATATAACAGTAGCATCGGTAACCGACTGCCTTAACATAAAAATCTGAAATAATATAAGATAAAGTGCCAAAGGTAAAAGAGCTTTCACCTGATCCATAAAACGAACACTCACATAAGGCTGCACAAGCCTGTAGATATCAATATTACGTAGTTTAATACTAGTTTTTGGTTTTTGACCCTCTTTTGGGGTCAGTTCGCTGTAGTTGATCTCGGTATAATTAACCGACATCTCTTTAATAAAATCTCCGTATCTAATTTTTTTAGACATAGCCTCTCCTTACAGTTTGGCACTATTCGTTTCTCAATACATCCAATACATCAATTTTTGTAGCTTTTACAGCCGGATAATAAGATGAAAGGAATACAATTATCATACTTCCTGTTACGATGTATACAAAGTCCAAGCTATCTAACAATAAAGGAAGCTTAGTTGTTCCGTAAACATCCGCCGGTAATGATATGATATCAAAATTTTCCAAAATATACATACCTCCAAATCCTAAAATGATACCAACTGCAATTCCCGTGTAACCTATAACTATCCCTAAACGTAGAAAAATATGTTTTACCTCTTTAACACTTGCACCAAGAGAAAGAAGAAGAGCTATCTCTTTTCTTCTGCTCATTACGGTCATTAAAAGTGAACTTATTATATTTAAAGATGCTATTAGAATAATCAACATCAATACTATAAACAGTGCTGTTTTTTCCATCTGCATAGCTGCAAAAAAGTTACCGTTTTGCTGCCACCAGCCCACTATGCCTGCACCAAACGGGGGAAGCTCTTTTTTTATAAGTTCAATATCCCTAAAAGGGTCATCACTGTATATATGTATCCCGTCAAAATATGTTTCATCTTTTTTAAGTAAGGTTCTTAAAGCTTCTATTGATGTGTACATATATGTATTATCGTATGCGGTAAGTCCTGATTTGAATTTTCCTTTATAGATAAACCTTTTTAGTTTAGGCATCATAGAAAAACCGCTTGGATTTATACTGGTAAAATAAAGTGTAACCTTTTGATCTTGATCTATATAAAGATCATCTTTAATACCCTCTCCCAATATAAGGTCATATTTGTTTATTTTTTCTATATCTTTTACGGCTGTTTTATATATTTTGTTAATCTGTGATTCTTTCTCCTTATCCACACCGAATATAACACCGCCTGCCATAGAGTCATCACTTTGTATCATAACCTGAGAGGTAAGATATGGAGAAAACTTTAAGTGTGGGAATTTTTTTTGAAGATCTTCTAAAAGATATTTATCAACCGAACCTTCCACTTTTGGATAGATACTTAAAGGATAGTTCATGGTAAAAAGTTTATCTTCAAACTCTTTTGCGGTTCCGTTCATAATTGCCATTGCAATAATAAGTACCATAACACCAACGGCAACCCCTATAAACGCCAATATTGCACTTATAGATATAAAAGGGTTTTTTTTGTCGAATTTAAGATATTTTTTTATTATAAAATTTATTAGTTTTGTATTCATTTTTTACTTTAATATGCGGTACTTTTATTGGTAGTTTTCCACAATGTAAATAACTCTTTACATTGATCTTTCAATATATCAGGTGTTATCTCAACTTTAGAGTCTCCAAGTTTTTTCATATCGCTATTGCAGATATCAAGCTCATTAAATCCTACATCTTTTGCATCACCTATAGATGCACCGTAGATAACTCTTTTGAATCTGCCCCAATGTATGGCACTAAAACACATAGGGCAAGGCTCACAGGTGGTATATATTTCACAATCACTAAGATCAATAGTCTCTAAAACCTTACAACACTCTCTAATTGCTGTTATCTCTGCATGTGCTGTTATATCAGTGTCTGCCCATACACTATTATGAGAAGATACTACAACTTTATTATCTTTAACTATCACCGAGCCAAAAGGTGTCTGCCCGGCTTTTATACCCTCTTTGGCAACACTGATCGCCTTATCCATAAACTCTTTATCTTTGTTCATGATGCCACTTTACTATTGTTGTGCAACCAGCCCTTTTTTGGGTCCGCTTTGACCACAACATTGTTTATATTTTTTTCCGCTTCCACATGGACAAGGAGCATTCCTAGGTATCTTTTTCTCTATAACCGGCTTTGTTTCTTCAGAACTTAAAGAGATCTCCTCCACCGAAGACTCCATCTGTTCTTTTAGTCTGTCTAATGCTTCTTGCTCTTTTCTTGCTTCCTCTTCATCTCTTAGCTGTACAGAGAATAATATTCTTATTATTTCATATTTAATTGATGAGATAAGCTCTATAAACATATTGTAGCTCTCTTTTTTATACTCTACTAAAGGATCCTTTTGATTATAACCTCGAAGCCCGATACCTGTTTTAAGTGTATCCATAGCATATAGATGGTCTCTGTATGCATTGTCAAGTACCTGAAGATATAGAACTCTCTCTATCTCATCTCTTTGTTCAGCTACGGGTATAGACATTTTTTGCTCATATATCTCTTTTAATATAACTACAAGTTTTTGCTCAACATCATCAAAGTCATTAGAAGAAATATCATCTTTAGATATCTCTACATTTAACTCCTCTTTTAACTTCAATAAAAGATTATCATAGTTAAAATCATCCACCATGGCACTTGAACTTGCATCTTTTGCATTTTCAATAATAGTTTGTGCAAACTCTGTTATATTTTCATCTAGCTTTGAAGATATATCGTATTGGGAATCTAAAAGATTATCTCTAAAACTGTAGATAACTTTTCTTTGCTCGTTTGCCACATCATCATACTCTAAAAGATGTTTTCTACTTTCAAAATGCATAGTCTCAACTTTTTTCTGTGCATTCTCAACTGCTCTGGTAACCATACCCGATTCTATATGCTCACCCTCTTCAAGTCCTAGTCTGTTCATCACACCGGCTATTTTGTCAGATCCGAATATTCTTAAAAGATTATCTTCAAGTGATAAGTAAAACTGAGACTCACCCACATCACCTTGTCTTCCCGCACGACCTCTTAGCTGATTGTCAATCCTTCTACTTTCGTGTCTCTCAGTTCCTAAAATAACTAGACCGCCAAGCTCTAGACACTCTTTTGGAAGTTTAATATCTACTCCACGTCCAGCCATATTTGTGGCAATAGTAACCGCACCTTTTTGCCCTGCATCTTCAACTATCTTACCCTCTTTTGCATGCTGTTTTGCATTTAATACCGTATGAGGTATCTTCTCTTTTTTTAATAAAGCGTGAAGGTGCTCTGATTTTTCAATAGAAGCTGTACCTACAAGTATAGGCTGACCTGTTTTATTTATCTCTTTGATCCTTGCACAAACAGCGTCAAACTTTTCTCTTTCAGTTTTATAGATAAGATCATTTTTATCGTCTCTTTGAATAGGTACATTTGTAGGGATTGATACAACATCAAGACCGTATATCTCCGCAAACTCTGTAGCTTCAGTTTGAGCTGTTCCCGTCATACCGGATAATTTGTTGTACATTCTAAAGTAATTTTGGAATGTAACATCGGCAAGTGTTTGAGACTCCTCTTGTATTGCAACATTCTCTTTTGCTTCAAGTGCTTGATGAAGTCCGTCACTGTACCTTCTGCCTTCACTAAGTCTACCCGTAAACTCATCAACAATAACAACTTCATTGTTCTGAACCACATAATCAACATCTTTTTCAAAGATATGGTTTGCTTTTAAAGCCTGGTCAAGATTATGAGAAAGAGAAGCATTTTCTAAAGAGTAAAGGTTATCAACTTCAAATAATTTTTGAGCTTTTTCTATCCCCTCTTCCGTTAGCAGTACAACTTTGTTCTTTTCATCTACTATAAAATCACCTGATATTTTATCCTCTTCGTCAGGCTTTGCAGCTTCTATCTTCTCACCTTTTTCAAGTTTTAAAGATATCTCATTTGCTTTGTTGTAGTTCGCCCCTTTTCTATTGGTAGGACCGGAGATAATAAGAGGTGTTCTGGCTTCATCTATCAAAATAGAGTCAACTTCGTCAACGATAACAAAGTTATGGTCTCTTTGTACTTTTTCCTCTAAAGAGTAATACATATTGTCCCTTAAGAAGTCAAAACCGAATTCATTGTTCGTACCGTATATAATATCACAATTGTAAGCTTCTTTTCTCTCCCCGTCACCTTGAAGATCACCGGTAACGGCACCTACGCTGTATCCAAGGAAGTTATATAAAGGTTCAAGTTCTTTGGCATCTCTGCTTGCAAGATAATCATTTACGGTAACTACATGTACACCTTTGCCTGTCATAGCATTTAAAACAACAGGAAGTGTAGCAACAAGTGTTTTACCCTCACCTGTTTTCATCTCGGAAATTCTTCCATCATGCAGAACCATACCACCTATCATCTGCACATCGTAGTGTCTCATGTTAAGTGTTCTTTTTGAAGCTTCTCGTGTTATTGCAAAACTATCATAAAGCAGTTCATCCAAACTTTTTTCTTCATTTTGAACCAACTCTTTAAACTCATTAAAACTTTTTTGAAGTTCTTCATCACTCATAGCAGAGTATTTTGCCTCTAATGCATTAACATTATCCACACGCTTTGCATATTTTTTAATCTCTTTATCGTTTCTTGTTCCAAATATTTTTGAAAAAATCTTTAACATCTTTTATTATTCCTTACGATTGCCGTAACAATATTTTAATTTTTACGTTAGATTATATCTAAAGAAAAGTTATGAAGTTATTATCTATAATGATAAATTTATAAATTATAGCATATAGATGTGCTATAAGGATTATTTTGAGCTGTTGATCTCTTTTGAAATAGTAGTTTTAGTAAATTTTACATACTCATCTTCACTTGGCTGAACCACCAGAATAAGACCGTACAAAAGCATAAGTATACCTACTAATACACCTATACGCTTAAGAACCTCTTTTTCAAAGTCTATTTTCATAAGATACAAGATCAAAGCCGACCCTGTCAAAAAAAGTAATAAACCAATTTTCATATAAGCAACAACTCCCTTACTCTATAAGTGAAGCCACTCTGCTTTGAACTGCATGAGACAATGACTGTGAATAGCTTCCCGAATATTGAGAAAGTTTTGACTTGTCAAAATTTGCAGACTCATCACTATAGTTCACATTTTGCGCTATATGATTCTCACGACTAAGACCCTTGGCAAGATACTTTTGCACATCATCCGAGAGCTCTACCGACACACCCTCTTGTTTATTTTTATTATCAGAATAAGATGTATTTTTGTCACTCTTGAAAGCTGAACTATTTTGTGCAGCTATTGAACCTATATTTGAATTTACCGTCATCTTATACCCCTTTACAAAATATATCAGCCTTACGACCTGTATTGTATTAAATTATACTCCTAGTTGCTTAAAAGTAACTTTTACTAATCCATAGGAATTATTATACTAAAAATTGCCCCCTTGGAACCGTTTCTTACTTTTAATTCACCGTTAAGGCTCTCTTTTATAATCTTTTGACTCATATAAAGTCCAAGTCCGGTACCTATTGACTGATGTTTTGTTGTAAAATACGGTTCAAAAATACTGTTTATAATCTCTTCGGGAACACCGCCGCCGTTATCCTCTACAGATATAACTATTTCATCATTAACAATTTCACAATCTATTTTTATAAACGGATCTGATATTTTATTCTCCAGTAATATATCTTGAGCATTTTTTATCAAATTTGTTATCACTTGTGCAAGTTCACCCACAACCATATTTTTATTTATAGGGATATCGTAATTGATATTATTTATAAGCTTGATATAATTATTTTTTAATGATGCACTTACAAGTGTCAAAGTTTTATCTATAAGCTCTTGAATATTTTGCTCTTTAAACTCTTTTTTTTCTTTTATAAAATCTCTAAACGTATCTATAGTTTCTGACAAGAATTGAGTGTTTTCCACGATAAGATTTAAAGACTCTTCAAACTGCTTATCACTTAAAACACCAAGTTCTTTTTCTACAAGTAATCCACTTGAAGCCGTACTTACCACATTTAAAGGCTGTCTCCATTGATGTGCTATATTTCCGATCATCTCCCCCAATGATGCCATCTTTTCAGATTGGATAAGGTGATGTTCCATATTTTGTATTGCAGTAATATCAATAAAGGTGACGATATAGTCATCTTTATTAATTTTATTTTCACAGTTTAACTCCATATAGAATATATGCGTATTACCGTCTATATCAGTCATCTTAACCATATTTCGTTCATCTTTATGATTTTTGATATATTCAAACCAACTTTTATCTCCCATCTGCTTTTGAATATACCTTTCACCCTCTTTTTCAAAATGATCACATATGCAATCGTGATCTTTTTTAAAAGATATAAAACTTTCAAAACCGAAAAATTCAAAAAGTCTTTTATTTGCACCTTTTAAATACATACCGTCGGTAATCATAATAATAGACTTTTGCGAGTCAAGAATTATCTGACTTTTTTTCAGTTCATTATTTAATTTTATTTTTGAGAGTATCTCTCTTAAAATAAATATAATGATCAATGAAAGAATTAATAATATCACTATAACAAGCTGTTTAAACTCCCCTAACCTTTGATCGATAAATTTATCCGATTTTGATATATTTATACTTCCTACTACCTTGTCATTTAGTTTATTGACCAATGGTATAACAACAGTTATTTCACCTATATTTTCAAAATGGATCACAAATGGATAGCCGGATAAAATATTTTTACTTATATATTCAAATTGTTCTTTTGTTTTAGCCTTTGGCACTATACCCTTTTTAGAATCTTCAAGCTTTTGAATTACCAATTTATCAAAATAAAATCCTTTTACGGGACTTTTTATATAATTTGACTGCTCCTCCTTAAAAACTTTATCAACAATAATATCTTTATTTATAAGGAAATTTATCCTACTTGCTTTAAAATTGTTTAGATAGTTGTCTATTAAAGAATAAACATCAAAACTTACCTCTACACTGCCTATATGAGTATCACCCTCAATTAACGGAAACACATGTCTAAAACCGTTGTATATCCTACCCTCTTCAAAACCGTGAAAAGGTTGTAGATTTTTATTTACATACTCTACACTCTCCCTTATACCTTTTAGATTGTCTCCAAATTTATTAGGTCTGTGAAGTCTTAAAAAACTTGTACAATCCGGTAGATGAAAATGGATCTGTCTTATATTGTAATTTAGTCTTAAAGATCTGTATGTAGAGACTAAAAGCTTGTTTAGCTCATCTCTTTTCCTGTTTTTCACAAGCTCTTTTACATTTTGTTTGTCAAGTTCTCTTTCAAATACAAACTTTGCAATGTTTTTATTATTATTTAATATTGATTTATACTCTTGTAAAGTCTGCATTTGTAAATTGTTTTTATAATTATCAATATCACTTTTGTACTTTCTTTGAACAAGGTAGTATAAACTTATTGATAATACGATAAAGATAAATATAACTATAACAACAAGCTTCATATCATAAATATTTTCCCTAACACTTTGTATTTGTAAACTATATAAAAAGTAAAATAGAAGTATCAGTATCACTACGGATACAAATGAAGAGAGATTATAAATATATACTATCTCATTAAGTTCACTTAAATCTATATCCTCTAAACTGTTAAACATTATAAAATGTCCCATAGGTTCACCTTCAACATCATCAAGTGAATAATAACTTACAAGAGAATTAATGCTTTTATCAATAAAATTACTCTCTTCTTTTAGTCTGTTTAAATACTTCTCAATACCCTTACTACTTAAATATTGTAATAAATTTGAATCAGAATCTAAATTAGCAATATAATAATCACCTAAAAACTTATTAGTAAAAGCTTTTGTTACCTGTTTTTTATATCTTTTATCAGCCAAGATAATTGCTTTTGTACCTTTGGCATCTAGCTTTTTAGATATGGAATTAAAATGGGTAATAACTTCAATAATACCTAAGAATTCAGAACCTTTATCATATACGGGTATCATCGACTTAAATGTCATATCAAACTTGCCCACACTGATTGTATTCATAATTTCAGGTTTTTTTAAAATTTTTTGCAGATCCAGTCTTGCTTTTGCTATATTGTCATTTTTAAAACCTGTCCAGCTTCTTTGTAAAGAGATACCCTCTTTTGATATAAGTTGAAACCATACATTTTTAAAAGGTGTTGTTCTTTTTAAATATGCGGAATAAGATGATAGATCAAGAGTTGATTTGGAAGATTTTTTTAAACTATTTATAACAGTCTCATTATTCGAAAGACCAATACCTATAGTTGCTGTTGTATTTTGTTTCTCTTTTATTATTGTTTTTAAGTATAACTTGGTTTGATTAACCGTATCAAGATAACTGTTTTTCTTAAAATCATCTGTTTTTTGTTTTTTTAAATAATTTATACTAGAGGGAACAGATATAATACAAATAACAAATAATAATATCAAGTATTTTTTTATTTTCGGCATAATAGTTCTTTACTTTGATTTAATCTACCATATAATAATTGTTAATATTATATAATAATCATAGTAGAATTGTATCTAAAAAAAACAATTAAATTACTTTAATATTATTCTTTTTACCCCAAGAGGGAGTATTACTTATATTTTAATATATTTTTTGTATTATTTATACTATCTAAAAAAATAATTTGAAAAATCGGGTCAAACTCTATATTTTCATTGTCTAATGTTTTAAAAGCTTTAAATACAAGTAAGTTACTTGCTTCATTAGTTTTATTATTTACTGTAAATTCCAATTTAGATATTGTTTTAGCAGTATTTAAAATTTGTTTTTTGAATTTTTCATTTTCAACTGAAAGTATATTATCCTCTTTACACTTTATTGTTATTTGTTTTAATATATCTACTTTATCTTCAAATATATGTTTATCCCAACTAATAGTACCTGTTTTAAAATGAAGTTTTCCGGTCTTATTAGAAAGTGGATGTTTTTTACTCTCTCTTATATCTTCAAGCATTGTAAAGAAATTAAACTGTCCCCCTAATGCTTCTATTGTATTTGATAAAAGTTTTTGTAGTTCAAGTTTTTCTTCATGGTTTAATTTACTAAATCTCATCTATTAACCGTTCATCGATATAAGGAACTCTGCATTTGACTTAGTCTCTTTCATTTTTTTGTATAAGAATTTAAGTGATTCAACTTCATCCATCTCTGCCATTGCATTTCTAAGTATCCAGATCTTTTGAAGCTCTTCCGGGTGAAGCAATAACTCCTCTTTTCTAGTTCCTGATTTTACAACGTCAACTGCAGGATACACTCTTCTCTCTGCCGCTTTTCTACTAAGAACTACCTCTGAGTTACCCGTACCTTTAAACTCTTCAAAAATAACTTCATCCATTTTTGAACCTGTTTCTACAAGTGTAGTTGCAATAATCGTAAGAGATCCACCCTCTTCTATATTTCTAGCAGCTCCAAAGAACCTTTTTGGTTTATGTAGAGCATTTGCATCTACACCACCGCTTAGAACTTTACCGCTTGAAGGGGTAACTGTATTATAAGCACGAGCAAGTCTAGTGATAGAATCAAGAAGTACGACCACATCTTTACCCATCTCAACTTCTCTTTTTGCTTTATTTATAACCATCTCGGCTACTTTTATATGGTTTGCTGCAGGAAGATCAAATGTTGAGCTGTAAACTTCACCGTTTACAGATCTTTGCATATCAGTTACCTCTTCAGGTCTTTCATCAATTAAAAGTACCATAAGAGTTGTATCGGGATGATTTTTACTTATACCGTGTGCTATCTCTTTTAAAAGTTCCGTTTTACCTGACTTTGGCTGAGCTACGATAAGTCCCCTTTGACCTTTACCCATAGGTGCGAACATATCCATAACTCTACCTGTTAGTCTATCGTGAGCATATTCAAACTGAAACTTTTCTGTTGAGTATAATGGAGTAAGGTTATCAAAAAGAGGTCTGTTTTTTGACTGATTTACGGGAAGATAATTTATAGCTTCTATTTTTAAAAGTGCATAATATTTTTCACTCTCTTTTGCGGGAGGTCTTACTTGACCTGAAACAATATCACCGCTTCTTAGTGCAAATCTTTTTATCTGAGTTGCAGATACATATGAATCACTGTATGAGTCGCTAAATTTTCCATCTAACGGTCGCAAAAATCCAAACCCGGCCTCTTTTATATCTAAGATACCCGTAAACAGTACATATCCGCCTGCTGTTGTTTGTGACTCTAAAATAGCAAACATAAGATCTTGTCTTTGAAGCTCTTGAGGGTTTTCTATCTCTAAATCTAGCGCAGTTTGAATTAGTTCATCAAGAGTTTTATCCCTTAACTGTTCTATTGTCAAACCTTGTACGGGTACATGAGTTCTAGTTTTTT
This sequence comes from Campylobacterota bacterium, assembly GCA_034717895.1. Lineage (GTDB taxonomy): Bacteria > Campylobacterota > Campylobacteria > Campylobacterales > Arcobacteraceae > JAIOSF01. The sequence continues at coordinate 13,919 of JAYEMD010000086.1, forward strand.
TATTGTTGTTGTTTTTTCTTGGTTGTCTTTTTTTTGGTTCAGACTTTTGAGTAGTTTCTTCTTTGATTTGTTCGTTTTCTTTTGGTTGATTTGTTTCTTCCATGAATAGATGGTTACCTTTTTGATTGATTAATTGAGAAGTTACAGATATAAAAATATCCAATTGAATATATACTTTTGTATAAAAGTATTAAAAATTTATGAAATTCTATCATATCTTAATTAAATATAAACTTAATTAAATATTAAATATTTTATTCTATCTCTCTTTTTATTGTATTTTTCATATTTGTAAGGATTGTATATGTAATTGTTTCTTGTACTTTTGCAAGTTCTTTAACATCCCTAAAGACACATATGGAATCATCCGTAGATTCTACCGAGAAGCTGTCCATAGAGACTCTACCCAATATAGGAAGACCACTTGATACAAACCCTTTTTTTTGTTCACTAAACCTGTAAAAACCATCCCCGTAGCCTATATCATAATTTGATACATTCATATCTTTTTGTGCTATAAAAGCTTTACTTCCATAACCTACATGTTCACCTTGTTTTATAAACTTAGTTGCTATTTTTTTTGCATGCAGAGACATTACAGGTTTTAAATATTTATCCTCTTCAATATCAAGATACCCATAAGCACCTATACCTATCCTTGCAAGGTCATATCTATCCATATTTACTTTATGCACCCCGGCACTGTTGGCACAGTGTATCCTGAAACTGTAAGTGATATATTTTTTAACTTTATCTACAGCTTCTAAAAAAATATTCTCTTGAATCTTCGTGATCTTATTATCTTCATCGGCACAGCAAAAATGGGTAAATACACCGTTTAAAATAAGATTGTTTTGTTTTATCTTACCAAGAGCTTTTTCTATATCTTTTGGTGTCACACCGTTTCTATTCATACCCGTATCAATTTTAAGTTCACATTTTGAACCTTTTGGTACAAGGTCTATATGATCCAGATTGTTTATAGAAACGATAACTTTATCATCATACTCTTTAGGGATATCATAAAGTACAAGTATGGTCTCAAAATTAAACTCTTTTATTATACGGGCTTCATTCATATCTCTAACAAAAACATGCCTTATACCGTACTCTTCACACATAGAGGCTGCTTGTAAAGTTCCATGCCCGTAAGCATTGTCTTTTAAGGCTATAGATAATTTATCTTTTGTACAAATTTTGCCAAAATAGTCAAGATTATGAAAAAATGCCTTTTTGTCTAATTTTATATATCCCATTATATACCGTTGCTACTTTCTTACTTCGCCTATTTTATCTTCTACGGATTTTATTTTTGTCTCAAGTCTGTTTGACTGATTATTTCTTATATCAAATTTTAATACGCTGTATACTCTGTTACACCCCATTGCATCAAGCGTATTATAGCACTTCTCCACAAGAGAAAGAGCATCTTTTATATTATCGGATTCAACTATTGTAGCCATTGGTGTAAGCTGATAGGGATGTCCGCTTTCTTTTACAACTTTCACAACCTCTGAAACATATTTGCTTTTACTCTCCCCCACGTCAGAGGGGAACATACTAAACTCTAATAAAAATGACTTCAAACCATACTCCTTAAAGGATTTTATTTTTTGATTTTACCCAAAATATATAAATCTAATATGATGATACACAAAAGTGTTACACAAATTTAATAAAAAAGTTTCCTAATGAAGTATTTATTTTAAAAAACAGTGTGTTTTGGTTAAGAAGAAGAGTTGGTAATTTATGAGAAATAAATTTTTCCCTTGTTACAAAAGAGTATAAAATTGCAAGTTTAACACTTAGTTACTCAACTTTCGGGGCTAAAATCTAACTGATTTTGCACCGTAACCCTTAAATTACTGATAAGTTGAGCTAAAAACATATTTATAACTTCATTATTTTTTGTATCTTCAATATTTTGAGCTATTTCAT
>JAYEMD010000087.1:0-3379 GCA_034717895.1 Campylobacterota bacterium
GTTTTATCAAGTAGTGTAAGTAGTGCAAGTAGTGTTTTATAGTCATATGTAAGCTTCCCTTTGTTATCTACTAGTTGAAGTCTTTGACCGTTAGGGTATATTAAAAAACCACAGTCAAGATCCATAGCTTTTACGATATTTCCCATATTGTTTTGAGATTTTGTTATATTCTCATAGAGTTTTGAGAGGCTTTTGTCATCTTTGTATCCATTTAGTACCATGTTTTCGATCCCTAGTTCATTCATGATCTTTGGATAGATATCTGAAGTGGAACCAAACATAATATCGGCGGCTACTTTTATCTCATTTTCTTTAAAGATACTAGTATCAAGATTAGTTGTTACTGCATCTATATATCTTTGTTTAATGTTATTTTCTTCATCAATCTCACCGATCTCATGTTGGTTTACCCGTCTAAAGTTTTCTCTAAAGAATATTCTCTCAATAGATTTTGCAATTTTTGAGTCTATCACCATACCGTCACTTGTAAACAGTACTATCTCCGTATTTGTAGGGTCTTGAACAGATTGTCTAAAGTGTATACCTGCTGAGATATCTTCATTGTTAGATAAGCAGTGTCTCATAACGTTTGAAGGTTCATTAAACAGATCAACCACATCAATACCTGTTGCCAGAAGCCCTGAAAGGAAAGCTCTTTTTAACATCCTAGAACTTTTATGGTAATCTCTTGAGATATATACTTTACTTCCAACAGGAAGGATAGAGCCAAATGACTCTGCAAGTTTTGTACTCATCTCTACGGATAGTTCGATGTTTGTTCTCCCCGTAACTTTTCCGTTTTCGAAAATAGAAGCCTTGTATTTCGTACCCCAGATAACATTGTTGCTTACAACTGAGTTAGGATCAATTATTTTCTCAGGCCACATTATTATATCTTTTTCAAAAGAGACTTTTTTACCTATCTCACATTTTTCAGCAACAATAACCCCTAAAGAGGCTTTCACATCATCTTTTATGAGATTATCATTACATATAATTGAGTTGTTTATCTTTGTTTTTGAACCTACGGTTACATTATCCCAAAGTACGCTGTCTATTATCTCGGAGTGTTTTTTTACTTTGGTGTTTACCCCTATACAGCTGTTTGTTAAGGTAACACCCTCAGAGATCTTTGCCCCTTTATCTATAACAACTGTACCGTTTACCCTTATCTTTTTAGGAAGTTTTACACCGCTTTCAAGATATACTACACCTTTGTCTATTCTTTGAGGTTCCCCTTTTATAGGAAGTTTTATCTCCCCTTTGAAGATATCTTGATAAACCTCTCTATAGCTTTGCGGGTTACCCACATCTCTCCAGTATCCTTCTACGCTGCATCCCCATAAGGGTATATCATTTTTCATCAAAGTTGGGAAAAGGTCTTTGGCAAAATCAAAGTTTTCCCCATGAGGTATATAGTTTAGTATTTCAGGTTCTATAACATATATACCTGTATTAATTGTATCGCTAAATACCTCTCCCCAGCTTGGCTTTTCTAAAAATTTCTCAATTCTATCATCTTCATTTGCTATAACTACACCAAACTGTAAGGGGTTCTCAACTCTTGTAAGTGTAATGGTAAGTTGTGATTTTTTCTTTTTATGAAACTTTTGTATCTTTTTAAAATCGAAGTTGGTTACAAGATCACCGCTTACTATTATAAAAGTATCGTCAAGAAATTCTCTGGCATGTGCAACGGCACCTGCAGTTCCGTAGTCATCGTCAGGCTGAATATAAGTGATATTTACACCAAGGTCTCTTCCATCACCAAAATGATCTTTGATAACCTCAGGTTTGAAGTATAGAAGCACCGCCATCTCTTTAATATCAAGTTCATCTCTTAGTTTGATGATAATATGTTCCATCATAGGTCTGTTTAGTATTGGAAGCATAGGTTTTGGTAGGGAGTTTGTAAGTGGTTGTATCCTTGTACCGAATCCACCTGCTAGAATTATAGCTTTCATATTATTTCCTCGTAAAAATTATTGAGAAGATTATATAAACACAAGGATACAATTTAGTTACCAAAACCCTTTAGTAACAATTTGGTTACAAACAGGATAATATGGTTATAAAGATTTAAGTTATTCTATCTCCCATGTTTTACATATACTTAACAGTTGTCTATTCTTTTGAAATAGTGTATGCATCTGTCTTAGGATATTTTTTAATATAACAACAGTATCTGTTACATAAGGACCTTTGTTTAACATAACACAGTCTGCTCTTTGTGCAGTTGCAGCATCTGTAACCTCTGCACGGCTTGGAAGGTTGTTTTTCATTTTACCCTCTAAAATCTGTGTTGCATATATAACAGGCACGTGTGCCGCTTCACAAATGCCCAATATCTCCTCTTGGATATATGGAAGGTTATCAAAGCCAACCTCAATAGCCAAGTCACCACGTGCAATCATAAGAGCATAGTTGTCCCATTTTATTAGAGTTTGTAACATATTTGGAAGGTTTCTTAGTGCTGATTTTGTTTCTATTTTTGGAGCAATAGCAGTGGATGTTTTCCCTTTATCTTTTAACATATCTTGAAGCATCTTTATATCGTCACATGTTTGTGCAAAAGACAGACCGATAATATCCGCAAATTCAACTATATCTTCAAAGTTTTTTTTATCTTCGTGAGTTATAGCATCTATTGCAAGGTCGGTACTTGGGAAGTTTATACCTTTTTCCTCTTTTAAAATAGTTCCATTCTCTTTGGCTATAATAACCTCACATACAAGTCCAAGATCGTTTATCTCTACAACTTTACAACCTATTTTACCATCATCTATAAATATCTCATCACCTGTTTTAACATATGGGAATATCTCTTTGTTTGTACAACCAATAATACCTGAATATATATTACCTTGATATTTGAAGTTTGCTTGTCCCATAATATTTTTATGTGTAATTATTATCTTCTGAGATGTAAAGAGTCTTATAGCTTGCGGAAGATGTTCGTAGTTGTAAAGTCTACTCATAATCGTTTCATCTTCACTGTTTTCAACCTCTACGGTTGTATTTTCAAATATAGTTATCTTTTTATTTACATCTATAAATATTCTGTTTGATCTTTTTATAATAGCATAGCTTTGTGTAGTCTCCCTTTCCAAATCATCTATAGTAAGTTCATCTGTAGTTTTACACTCTTCAAATAGTTCATCACTTACAACAAGAGTTGAAACTCTATTTCCAAAGTTGTCTTTTTCCCCTTTAGATGTAAGAGCATTTTCCTTTGAAAGTGGAACTATCTCCACCTCTTTTGGATCTCTCCATGAGCCAATCTTAAAAGGTGTAAACAGCTTCTCGATGCTTTGGGTTCTATTTTTAGGACCTGCTAGATCTACATATATTTTTGTCTCTTTGTTCTGTTTTTTATTTT
>JAYEMD010000088.1:0-45171 GCA_034717895.1 Campylobacterota bacterium
TTCTATTGATAATTGTTGATAAGTACAATTATCTAAACTATTCACTCTAATTAGTTTAGAGGTTGATTCTAATATCCACGACTGAGATTTATGTGCAAGGACGAAATTGAAAATTTCTATTGCACAAATAAATCTCGCGAAAAATGGAAAGAGTGAAGCAGTTCACTCTTTCTTATCATTTTTCACCATTCCACGCGATTTTCGGTTTTCCCTCTTCATCGAATTCAACAGCCGGCATACCCATAATATTGTAACCGTTATCAACATAATGTATCTCACCGGTAACTGCACTGCTTAGATCAGATAACAGATACATACCTGAATTTCCAACCTCATCTATTGTAACGTTCTTTTTCATAGGAGCATGTGCTGCATTCCATTTTAACATAAAGCTAAAATCACCAATACCGCTTGCTGCTAATGTTTTTATAGGACCTGCACTAATACCGTTTACTCTTATCCCCTCTTTACCTAAATCTTCCGCAAGGTATTTAATAGTCATCTCTAAAGCTGCTTTTGCTACACCCATTAGGTTATAATTTGGTATATATTTTACACCCCCATAATAAGATAAAGATAATATAGAAGCGTTTTTACTAAGCAACGGCTTTAATGCACCTGTTATTTCAATAAGTGAATATACAGATATCTCCATTGATACATTAAATGCCTCTTTGCTTATATCGTAAAATCTGCCGCTCAAGCCCTCTTTCGGTGCAAATGCTATAGAGTGTACTATAAAATCAATCTCACCCATATCATTTCCTAAAGACTCTTTTAAGGCTGTAATCTGCTCTGGTTTACTTGCATCAAGCTCATAACAAAGTGTCGATCCGCATTCATTTGCCAAAGGCTCTACTTTTTTCTTGAACCTGTCACTTAAATATGTAAATGCCATCTGTGCACCTTGTGCAGCACACTGCTTTGCTATACCATACGCAATAGATTTATTATTTGCTACACCTATGATAAGACCTTTTTTACCTTCCATTAACATTGTCAAATTCCCCTTTATTTTTTACTGGTTATTTCGATCATCTCTTTAAAAGCTTCTACATCCCATGATGCACTCCCTATTAAAGTACCGTCTACATTTTCTATATTTAAGATATCTTCTATATTAGATGGTTTTACACTACCTCCGTAAAGTAAAGGCTGTGTTATTTTCTTTTTAATTTTTTTATGAACTTGCATAATCTCTTCCTCAGTTGCTACAACACCGGTTCCAATTGCCCAAACCGGTTCATATGCTACAATAAGTTTATCATATGACAAATCTATACCGTCAAATTGTTTCCATATATATCCAAGTGTTTCAGTTATACCTTTTTCTCTAACTTCTAAAGGTTCCCCTACACAGTAGATTATCGTATATCCTAATGCTTTGTAAAAATTGTATTTTAAAGTTATATCTTTTTGAGATTCACCTAAGATATGTCTTCTTTCACTATGACCCATTAAAATCGTTTTTATATTAAATTCATCAAGCTGAGATGTACCAATTTCACCTGTATATGATCCTGAACTTACATAGTGGGCATTTTGTACACCGACTGTTAAATTTTCTTTTGTAGAAAAGCTGTCAAGAGCCGTGGCAGGTGGAAATATATATACCTGATTCTCAATATTTTTTTCACTTAAAAAAGTATCAATATTTTCTACAAACTCTTTTGTACTTTTTCTAGTATGGTTTGTTTTAAAATTACTTGCAATTATTTTCATAGATCTTTTCCTTTTTTATTGTTGTTAACTTTAATATAATAATCTACTATATCAACTACCTTTGAAGCGTATCCCCATTCGTTATCATACCAAATATTTAATTTGATCAGATTATCATAAACTTGTGTAAATCTGTGATCAATTACCGTTGTGTATCTCTCTTTTATAAAATCCGAAGAAACAAAATGTTCATTGCTATTGATCATAATATCATAAGCTTGTTTTTTTTCATAAACTTCAAAAATCTCCGTAAGTTTATCTTTTGTTATTTTCTTATTGGTAACAAGCGAGATATCTATTGCTCCTACAGTTGCAGTAGGAACCCTAAATGAACTAGAAAGAATACTTTTGTGTTTTAAATCTTTCATTACATAGGAACATGCCTCGACAGTTGTTGTCTTTGTCGGTATAATATTTTGCAACGATGATCTTCCAAACTCAAAATTACAGGCAATATCTCTATCGTCACTCCCTATACACCCTGAATCTAATACCTTTTGATGGTTAAGCAAAGGATGAATTGTTGTAATATTACCACAATTTATTTCCAGCTTGTGATCAATCACTTTTAAAACCGGTAGTAGTGCAGTCGCATTACACGAACTTGTAGAGATTATTTTATGTTTTTGGCTATTAAGTTCCATCTCGTTTACCCCAAGTACCATATTAAGATCTGCTTTCTTATCGGGATGTGTTAAAAATACTACTTTTAGATCCATACTTTTTAACAATTCAACGTCGGCTTTTGTACCGCTTGCATCTATTACAGCATCTATTTTATATTTTTTAAAATTTATATCTTCTAATTTTATAAAATTTAAAATTTCTATTTTTGAACTGTTATTCTGTATAAAATTACCGCAAACTTTATACTTGTCATCAAGTTTTCCGTATGTGGAGTCATAATTTATCGTGTATGCTATATTTTCTTTGTTTGTATTTATCTCATTTATAGCTACAACACTAAAAGAATCGGAAAAGCTCGACAATCTTAATATTGACTTACCGATCCTCCCTACACCGTTTAGTAATATTTTCATATAGTTACTTGCTACTGCTCTATTATAAGTGCTTTAACACCCGGCAATACTTTACCTTCTATTAGTTCCAACGACGCACCGCCTCCTGTAGAGATAAACGTCATCTCATCTTCATCACCTGTTCTTTTAACAAGATCAGCAGTATCTCCACCGCCAACTACCGTCGTAGCATATGAGGAAGCAACCGCATGTGAAAGTTTTGTACTTCCTTTTGCGAACTTATCCATCTCGTATACACCCATAGGTCCGTTCCAAAGAATAGTATGCGCATCTTCAAGAGCCTGCATAAACAGTGTAGCTGATGCGGGTCCTATATCAAGCCCCATCCAACCTTTTGGTATCTCTTGGATTGTTGTAGGTTTTGCAAATGCTTCAGCATTAAACTCTTCAGCAGCAATAACATCAACAGGAAGATAGAATTTAACACCAAGTTTTTTTGCCTCATCCATCACCTTTATAGCTTCAGGGATAAGCTCATCTTCAACAAGGGAGTTACCCACATCATGTCCTAATGCTTTTAGGAAAGTAAATGCCATACCCCCGCCTATGATGATCTTGTCAACTTTAGTTATAAGGTTATGAAGTACTTGTAGTTTACCGCTTACTTTTGATCCACCCACTATAGATACGAAAGGTCTTTTTGGCTCCTCAACTATATGGTAGAAAAATTCAATCTCTTTAGCAAGTAAAAATCCTGCTGCTTTATTTTGAATATCAAAATGTTGTGCGATACCTTCAACCGATGCATGTGCTCTATGAGATACACCAAAAGCATCATTTATATAGATATCCGCTAAACTTGCCAATGTTTTAGAAAGTTCCGGATCATTTTTAGTTTCACCTGTTTCAAATCTCATATTTTCTAAAAGCATAATCTCACCGCTTTTAAGTTCGTTTGCCATCTGGATAGTTTCGTCACAAACAACATTTGGAGCTAGTTTTATCTCCTGTTTTAAAAGTGTATGAAGTCTTTTTGCAACCGGTTTTAAAGAGAATTTCTCTTCAAAACCGTTTTTTGGTCTTCCAAAATGTGAAGCGATAATTATTGCACAGTCATTATCTATACAATATCTAATAGTATTCAATGCTGATCTTATTCTTCTATCATCTGTGATATTTTGATACTCATCAACAGGTACGTTAAAATCACATCTTATAAATACTTTTTTCCCTGATATATCTATATTTTTAATCTCTTGAAGTTTCATTGTTCCCCTTTTTAAATGTCCCCTTTTTAAAGGGACCGTTGTTATTAGTTTCTAAAGAAATATTTTGCTATCGCAAAACCGCATTTAGCTATTTTGTTGCTACGTGTACACCCATATCTACAAGTCTGCAAGAGTATCCCCACTCGTTGTCGTACCAAGAAAGTACTTTTACCATATTGTCACCTATTACTTGAATAGTATCTAATGGCACAACTGTAGATTGCTCTTCACCGTTAAAATCACTTGAAACTCTACCTTCAGTATCAACACCCAAGATACCTTTCATAGAACCTTTACTTGCATCAACAAAAGCATTTTGAACCTCTTCTAGTGTTGTGTTCTTATCTAAAGTTACAGTTAGATCTACCATAGAAACATTTGGTGTAGGAACCCTTATAGCCTGACCGTTCATCTTACCGGCAAGTTGAGGCATAACTTTTGCTATAGCTTTAGCAGCACCTGTTGTAGTTGGTACTAAATTTGTAGCTCCTGCTCTTGCTTTTCTTGGATCTTTTTTATGTTTTGCATCAAGAATCGGCTGTGATCCCGTATATGAGTGGATAGTTGTCATAAGACCTTTTTCAATCCCAAACATATCATCAAGTACTTTGGCAACAGGAGCAAGTCCGTTAGTTGTACATGAAGCGTTTGAAACAACTGCCTGACCTGCATAAGTATCTTCATTTACACCCATTACAAAAGTTGCCGTATCATCTTTAGCAGGTGCCGAGAATACAACTTTTTTTATACCGTTGTCCAGATAAGCCTGCACAGATTCTTGGGTTAAGAATGCACCCGTACACTCTAAAACAACATCTGCACCAAGTGCCGCAAAATCTAATTTTGCAGGATCTCTTTGATTTAAAAGTTTTGCTTTCTCCCTACCTATACAGATAAACCCGTCTTTTACCTCTATATCTTGCCTGTTACCGTGAACGGTATCGTATTTAAGCCCATATTGGATCATCTCTTCAGAACCGCTCGCATTAGCAGCAACTAACTCTACATCATCTCTGTCGGCAACTATTCTAGCTACACATCTTCCTATTCTACCTAGTCCGTTTATCGCAACTTTAACTGGCATCACAATCCTTTATTTAATATTTTTTAATACCAAACAATTAAAAAAAGTCAGCAACTATTAACTTTTTTATCTATCTAGTGTATTATTTGCGTATATTTTATCAAATTTATGCTGAAAACCTTTTGTATCTGATTATTAAATGTATAATAAAAAATGATCGATTTTTAAAGCTTAGTTTGATTGTTTATCTGCTAAAATTTCCAACTAAAAATTATCATTTTATTTTAACAAGGTTTTATATATGGCAATAATGATTCAAAAAAGAAACGGTCGTCAAGAAGTTTTAGATGTTACAAAAATACAAAAACACACAAGCGCAGCAACTAAAGATTTAGCAGGTGTAAGTCAAAGTGAACTTGAGATAGATGCACAGATAAAATTTATTGACGGGATGAGTTCAAGAGATATTCAAGATGCTTTAATAAAAACTGCAGTTGAAAAAATAGATATAGATGTACCAAACTGGACTTTTGCGGCTTCTAGGTTATTTCTGTTTGACCTTTACCACAGAGTGGGAAAAGCAACACACGGGATCAAGGGAAATGCTTACTGTCACTTAAAAGACTATATAAGATACGGACAAGAAGCGGGCAGAATCATACCCGGTCTTGAAAACGGATATGACCTTGATGAGTTAAGTGAATATTTAGAACCTCAAAGAGACTACCAGTTCACATACCTGGGGATGAAAACACTTTACGACAGATATTTGTTAAAAAATAATGATAAAGAGCCTATAGAACTACCTCAGCAGATGTTTATGGGTATAGCTATGTTCTTGGCGCAAAATGAAGATGATAAACAGGAAAAAGCAAAAGAGTTTTATGATGTGATCTCAAAATTCGAGGTTATGCTTGCTACTCCGACACTATCAAATGCAAGAACTACAAGACACCAGCTTTCAAGCTGTTATGTGGGGTCTAGTCCTGATAATATCGAAGGTATCTTTGACGGATACAAAGAGATGGCACTATTGTCTAAATTCGGTGGAGGTATCGGTTGGGACTGGAACTCTATTAGAGCTTTAGGCGGAGTTATTGACGGTCATAAAAGTGCAGCGGGTGGAACTGTTCCATTTTTAAAGATCACCAATGATATAGCTTTAGCAGTTGATCAGTTAGGAACCAGAAAAGGTGCAATTGCCGTATACCTTGAGCCTTGGCATATGGATATTGAAGATTTTATCGATCTGAAGAAAAACTCAGGCGAGGAGAGAAGAAGAGCCCATGATCTTTTCCCGGCACTTTGGATAAATGACCTGTTTATGAAAAGGATACTTGAAGATGCACACTGGACACTATTTGACCCCTATGAGGTTAAAGACCTTTCAACTCTAAGCGGTGAAGAGTTTGAAAAAAGATATATTGAGTATGAAAATGACCCAAGTATAACAAAAGAGCAGATGAGTGCTAAATCTCTTTGGAAAAAAGTTCTTACCTCTTACTTTGAATCGGGAAGTCCTTTTTTATGTTTTAAAGACACTGCAAACAGATCAAATCCAAATAACCATGCAGGATTTATCAGAAGCTCTAACCTATGTACGGAGATCTTCCAAAATACAGACCCTAACCACTATCTAATCAAATTAGAGATGGAAGACGGTGAGATTATTACATTTGAAGAGGATCAAGAGGTTACGCTAGATAACGGTATAGTTAAAAAAGCGAATAAGATAACTGCTCTTGACAGACTAAAAGGTAAATCTATCTTTATAGTTGAAAAAGAAAAAATAGACGGAGATACTGCCGTTTGTAATCTGGCATCTGTAAACCTTAGTAAAATAAATACAAAAGAGGATATAGAGAGAGTTGTACCCACAGCCGTTAGAATGCTTGATAATGTAATAGATCTTAACTTCTATCCCCTTAGAAAGGTAAAAGCAACAAACCTCAAAAGTAGAGCAATAGGATTGGGGGTGATGGGTGAATCACAGATGCTTGCAGAGCAGCAGCTTATGTGGGGGAGTAATGACCATATGAAAAAAATAGACTCTATTATGGAAGCTATCAGCTACAACGCTATAAAATCATCAACACAGCTTGCAGTTGAAAAGGGGATCTACCCTAACTTTGAAGGTTCTAAGTGGTCACAAGGTATTATGCCTATGGACAATGCACCACAAGCCGTAAATGCAATAGTGCAAAAAGACCTGTTTGATACCGGGTATGACTGGGATGCATTAAGAAAAGAGGTAAAAGAGAAAGGGATGAGAAACGGTTACCTTATGGCTATTGCTCCAACTTCATCTATCTCTATTCTAGTGGGTACCACCCAAGCCATTGAACCTGTATATAAAAGAAAATGGTTTGAGGAGAATTTAAGCGGTCAAATACCTGTAGTAGTACCTAATCTGAATCCTGAAACATGGAACTACTACACACCTGCATATGAGGTTGAGCAGTTGGATATTATAAAAGCGGCGGCTGTTAGACAAAAATGGATAGATCAAGGTCAATCCACAAATATCTTTATGTCTTTAGATAAAGCAAGCGGTAAATATCTACATCAGATATATACTTTGGCATGGCAGCTTGGACTTAAATCAACGTACTACCTAAGAAGTCAGTCACCTGAAGCTGTTGCCGATGTAGCTGATAGAAGTTTAGAGTGTGTAGGGTGCCAATAGCCCCTACAGATAAAAAATAACTTAAAGTATAATTCAAATTGATCTACACCTAAAGAACTCCTAAATATTTTTAAGCTACAATTCTTCTCTTAAATTTACACACTGGAGTGATCGTTATGGATAGAAAAGAGATATACAACCCAAGTTCAAAAGAATCAATCAATGATAGAAGAACATTCGGGGGTAATCCTGACGGTATGATAAATTTCACAAGATGTAAATATGAATGGGCCGTAAAACTGTGGGATACCATGGAGGGAAATACATGGTTTCCTAAAGAGGTACAGATGACACAAGATGCAAAAGACTACAAATATCTCACTGCACCTGAAAAAAGGATGTATGATCTGGTACTTTCGCAGCTAATCTTTATGGACTCTTTACAAACAAATAATCTTATGGATAATATCAATCCATATATAACGGCACCCGAGATAAATGCTTGTTTATCCAGACAATCATATGAAGAAGCAAATCATTCAAAATCTTATGCGGTTATGGTTGAATCTATCTCCGATAATACAGATGAGATATACGATATGTGGAAAACTGATGCAAAACTTCTTGAAAAAAATAGATTTATTGCGTCAACTTACAAAAATCTAAGCGGTAATATAACAGATAAAAAAATAGTTCTTGCTATGTTTGCAAACCAGATACTTGAAGGGTTATATTTCTATGCAGGTTTTGCTGCGATGTATGCTCTGGGAAAATCAGGGAAAATGCTTGGATCATCACAGATGATCAAATTTATCCAAAGAGATGAAGTAACACATCTTTTACTTTTCCAAAATATGATAAACTCAACTAAAAAAGAGAGACCTGAGCTTTTTGATGCGGAGCTTGAAGCTGAAGTTAGAATAATGTTTAGACAAGCGGTTGATCTTGAGGCTAGCTGGGGTGATTATATAACACAAGGGCAGATACTTGGATTTACTAAAGATATTATCAGACAATATATAGAATATCTTGCCGATAGGAGACTTGAAGCTATTGGATATGAGCCTGAGTATAATGTAAAACACCCTATCCCTTGGGTTGACGGGTACAGTTCATTTAATGACCAAAGAACAAACTTCTTTGAGGGTAATGTTGTAAACTATTCAAAAGGTAGTATCGACTTTGATGACTTCTAAGAGTCATCATTAACTAAAAAATATTATAAGTTAAACTTTATCTATATTAAAGTTAATTGAAGTTAAAATATACCGAAATAATCGAAAGATTAGTTGGTATACACTCTACAAAGCATAAAAAATCAAAAGTTGCATTGCATTGTTAACCAAATTAATGCCAAATTAAATATATAAGATAGACTAAAAAGATCTCATATATTTAATTTGGTATAAAAATTCAAGGATATATTAATGGAAAAAATTATAGATATTATTGACTCTATAGCTTATGAAAAAGGCTTAAAAGTTTCAGATGTAGAAGAAGCACTAAAAGAATCATTAATAAGAACAGCACAAAAAATGGTTGATGACAGCCTAGAGTATGAGGCATCGATTGACAGAGAGAACAAAGAGTTAAAACTGGCACAAAAAGTACTTGTTGTAGAGAATGATGACAAAAGATTATCCGGAACCGAAACAAAAATAAACGAGTGGGACAAAGAGGTTGTAATAAATCCTGAAAACTTTATCCCTATAGATGAGGCAAAAGAGATAGATCCGGATCTAGAACTTGGAGATACATTAAGTTACGATCTTGAGTTTGAATCAATGGGAAGAAATGCCGCAACTATACTTTTTGGTAATCTTGAATACAGACTACAAAGATTTATAGAGGATAATCTTTTTAAAAAATATAATGACCAAGTGGGTGATATAATTTCAAGTGTAGTTACTTTTGTGGATAAAAATGACAACACATATATAGAAATAGGTGAAGTAAAAGGTATACTTCCTAGAAAAAACAGAATCAAAGGTGAAGTATTTAAGGTTGGAGATGCTTTGAAAGCTGTTATAAAAAGAGTTAATGTTGATGCAAAACAGGGACTTACGGTAGAGGTATCAAGAACAAGCCCTAAATTCTTAGAATCTTTACTCGCACTTGAAGTTCCTGAACTAAAAGATAAAAAGATAACTATTGAAGGAAGTGCAAGAATTCCTGGAAGCAGAGCAAAAATAGCACTTTCTACAAATGAACCGAACATCGATCCAATAGGTGCTGTTGTTGGTGTAAAAGGGGTAAGGATAAATGCCGTAAGCGGACAGCTTAACGGTGAAAATATCGACTGTATCGAATATACTCCGATAAAAGAGATGTTTGTTGCACGAGCACTAAGTCCTGCAATCGTAAAAAGTGTAAAAGTTGAAACAACAGCAGATGAGAATGAAAAAGATAAAGCGATTGTAACAATAAGTGAAGATCAAAAAAGTAAAGCTATCGGTAAAGTGGGTCTAAATATAAGACTGGCTTCTATGCTTACAAAATGCGAGATTGAGCTTAATGTTTTAGATGGTGACAAACCTGCACCTATTGATGCAGATGCGGTTAAAACTGATGAATCAAAATCTACTGACGTATCAGATCTTGAGGCTTTATTCAAATAAGTAAAAAATTAAAAATTAAGAGTTAAAATTATAAAATGAGAAATATTTATTTATACGATAGCAGTAAAAAAGAGAAAGTTCTTTTTGAAGCTCAAGAAGATGGTAAAGTGGTCATCTATGTATGTGGTCCTACAGTTTATGACGATGCACATTTAGGACATGCAAGAAGTGCCATAGTTTTTGATCTTTTACACAGGATTTTTAAACAAAACGGCTTTGAAGTAACCATGGCAAAGAATTATACTGATGTTGATGATAAAATTATAAAAAAGATAAAAGAAACCGGTAAATCACTTGATGAGATCACTTCACACTACATAGCCTCATATAAAAATGAGATGAATAAGCTTAATATATTGGATAATACCATAGAGCCTCATGCCACACAAAATATTGAAGCTATGGTTGAGATGATAAACAAACTTCTTAAAAAAGATTCGGCATATCTACTTGATGACGGAGTTTACTTAGATACTTCAAAAGACACATCATACGGTAACCTTTCACATAGAGCAAGTGATGAAAACTCTCAAGCCAGAGTTGAATCAAACAACAATAAAAGAGATCAAAAAGATTTTGCACTTTGGAAGTTCTTTTCTAAAGATGAAATCGGATTTGATGCACCTTACGGATACGGTCGTCCGGGATGGCATATAGAGTGTAGTGCTATGATAGACAAACACCTTGCCAATCATAATTTACCATACGCTATTGATATACACGCAGGGGGTGCCGACCTTCTTTTCCCTCACCATGAAAATGAAGCTTGTCAGACAAGATGCTCTACAGACCAAGAGCTTGCAAAATACTGGATCCATAACGGTTTTGTAAATATTAACGGACAAAAGATGTCAAAATCTCTAGGTAACAGTTTTTTCTTAAAAGATGCTCTTACACAATACAGCGGAGAGGTTATCAGATTTTATATGATGAGTACTCACTACAGGGCTGATCTTAGTTTTAATGAAGAGGATCTTCTTTCAAGCAAAAAAAGACTTGACAAGCTTTACAGATTGAAAAAAAGAATTTTCCCAAGTGGATTAGGCAAAACAAATAAAGATATAGAAAAAAATATCTTTGAAGCACTAAATGATGATATGAACACTTCAAAAGCTTTAGCTTCTATAGATGAATATATATCAACAGTAAATGACAAACTAGATGCAAACCCTAAGGATAAAGGTTTGAAAAAAGAGGTATCTGCAACCTTTGAATTTATAGGTAATATAATGGGTATAGGATCAAACAACCCTTATGAATATTTCCAATTCGGTATAAGTGAAGAGGAGAAAAACAAAATAGAAACACTGATACAACAAAGAGCAGATGCGAAAAAAGAGAAAAACTTTGAACTTAGCGATCAAATAAGAGATCAATTAACTGCCATGGGGATATCTACAATGGATACACCAAATGGTACACTTTGGGAAAAAGATTAACAAGGAGGGATAATTTGGAAAAATATTACTATGAACTGACAATTGAACCAAACGTATATTATGAACTTTTTCTAGATCTGGTATCTAGCTTAACAGAAGATGCTATAGAGGAACTTTCAGAGACAATCATCATAAGAAGTGAAGAGGATCCCGAGAATATAAAGCTTGGCGTTGAAGCTTTTGCTAAAGAGCTCTCAACTGCACTTGATACGGATGTACAATGTAAGGCAATAATAGAGAAAAAGCAAAATCAAGATTGGATCAAAATCTACCAAGAGAGTGTACAACCAATAGAGATTGGTAATTTTTATATACACCCTAGCTGGAATGAACCAAAAGAATCTAAGATGAATATTGTTATTGATCCCACTTTGGCATTTGGTTCAGGTCACCATGAAACAACCAATACATGTATACAGGCAATAGAAAAATACGTTAAAGAAAATGACAAAGTGTGTGACGTTGGCTGCGGAAGCGGTATTTTAGCAATTGCTGCAGCTAAAACAGGCGCTGTTGTAGACATCTGTGATACTGACCCCGTATCGGTAGAGGATTCATTGAAAAACTTTAAATCAAACAATGTATCCCCAAACAAATATTGGGAAGGTTCTGCAAATAACAGTGAAGAAACCTATGATATTGTTATAGCCAATATAGTTGCAGATGTATTAACAATGATAGCCAGAGATATTAAAAAAATATCAAAAGAAAATGGTATAATGATCCTTTCGGGTATTATGCAGCAGCATAAAAACAAAGTTTTAAAAAAATATCTGAATTCAGAGCAGTTTGAACTAATCGAAGAGATTGAACAAAATGACTGGGTTACTTTGATAATCAAAAAATTAAGTGTTTAAATAACAGGAAAAAAAATGAACAATAATCAAGATAATAATAATCAACAAAATGACAATAACCAAAATGGGTTTTTTGATAAAAATCCTATTTTTATTTTTATAGTTTTCTCAATCGTTACCATATTAGCTTTTAAAAGCTTTTTTGGAACGGATGAGATGAATATAAACGGTACATCAACCGCCTACGGTCAAAGTGTAACAAAAAATGTAGCATACTCTGATGTAAAAAGCCTAATTCAAAACGGTCAAATAGAGTATGTGGGTATCGGTGATATGAATCTAAAAGCTATCAGTAAAGCAAGCGGTGGTATGAAAACTATCTATATTGCCAGAAAAGTAGCAAATGACAACACCTTAATACCTTTACTTGAACAACAAGGTGTTGAGTACGGTGGATTAAACGAGCAGAACATATTGGCAGATATGTTATTTGGCTGGGTACTTCCACTGTTTTTCTTCTTTGCAATTTGGATGTTCCTGGCTAAAAGGATGTCAAAGTCACTTGGCGGCGGTGCCGGAGGAATACTTGGTATGGGTGGAGCCAAAAAGATGATAAACTCTGAAAAACCAAACGTTAAATTTGAAGATATGGCCGGTAATAAAGAAGCCAAAGAGGAAGTTACCGAGATAGTTGATTTCTTAAAAGATCCCGATAGATATGTAAAACTTGGTGCTCAAATACCAAAAGGTGTACTTCTTGTGGGACCTCCGGGTACCGGTAAAACTCTATTGGCAAAAGCTGTTGCCGGTGAAGCGGATGTTGAATTTTTAAGTGTTACCGGGTCTTCATTTATTGAGATGTTCGTTGGTGTAGGTGCTTCAAGAGTTAGAGACCTTTTTGAACAGGCAAAAAAAGTAGCTCCGGCAATTATCTTTATTGATGAGATCGATGCAATCGGTAAAAGTAGAGCAAGTGCCGGAAATATGGGTGGAAATGATGAAAGAGAACAGACTTTAAATCAACTTCTTGCAGAGATGGATGGATTTAGCAGTGCTGAAGCTCCTGTAATTATCCTTGCAGCTACAAATAGACCCGAAGTTCTTGACCCGGCACTACTACGTCCCGGAAGGTTTGATAGACAAGTATTAGTTGACAAACCAGACCTAGAGGGTAGAATTGAGATCTTGAATGTTCATATTAAAGATGTAGTTATATCAAAAGATGTAGATCTAAGAGAAGTAGCCGTTATGACGGCTGGTCTAGCAGGTGCAGACCTTGCAAATGTGATCAATGAAGCTGCTCTTTTAGCAGGTCGAGGGAATGAAGATGAAGTAAAACCTTCACACTTTAAAGAAGCAGTTGAAAGACAAATTGCAGGACTAGAAAAGAAAAGCAGAAGAATATCTCCAAAAGAGAGAGAGATAGTTGCTTATCATGAGTCAGGTCATGCCTTAATTGCAGAAGTTACCAAAGGTGCAAAAAAAGTAAACAAAGTTTCAATAGTGCCAAGAGGTCTTGCAGCTTTAGGATATACTCTTAATACACCCGAAGAGAATAAATATTTAATGCAAAAACATGAACTTATGGCAGAGGTTGATACTCTTCTAGGAGGACGTGCGGCAGAAGAGGTATTTATCGGTGAGATAAGTACAGGTGCAGGAAACGACCTTGACAGAGCAACAGATATTATAAAATCGATGGCTACAATCTATGGGATGAGTGATTTGGATATAGCAGGACTTATGGTATTGCATAAACAGCAAAATCAATTCTTAGGCGGAGGTCAGTCATCAAAAGATTATAGTGATGAGATGGCACATAAACTTGATAGCCATATTAAAACAACTTTAGATGAAAGATATGAAGTTGTAAAACAGATTCTAAGAGATAATAATGACGCAATGGAACAGATGACTGCTGAACTTCTTGAAAAAGAGGTGATTTCCGGTAAAAGAGTTCAAGATATCATAAAAGAAAACGGCGGCGAAGTTTACGAAGGTGAAGAGCTTCACGGCGATGATAATCATACAGCCAATAAAGATAAAACCCCAATTCAAAACGATGCTGAGGATTCACCTCAAGGTGAGCAAAAAGATGAAGAGCAGCAATAGTATGGTACTAAAAGAGGGTTATAAAAACTTATTAATAGGTGCAACAGTAACTATTGTATTATTACCTATAAACTCACTGGCTGCAACAATTGCATTGCTTTACACTTTATTTAATTTTTATATCTTTAGAGATCCCCATATAGATATCTATAATAATGAGGATATTATCTTATCTCCCGTTGACGGCACAGTATCTGCCGTAGATCATAAAAACGGTAAAGCAAAGATTTTTATTGATATCTCTTTATGTAATAAGCATACTGTTTTATCACCTATTAATTCAAATATTAAGATCACTAAACGTCAAAATGGACTTAATCTTGATCCTAACACCTATAAGGGTTCACTTTTAAATGAACAGATAAAATTTAAGTTTAACGATAAATTAAAGTTAAAACTTATCGGCGGATTTTTTAATTCTGCCTTTAGTTACACAAAAAAAGAGAAAGTTGAACAAGGTGAAAAAATAGCTGTATTTACTAACGGTACCGCTATTCTTACTATTGACAACTCATTTAATTTAAAAGTTAAATCAGGTGATAAACTAAAATCAGGACAAACTGCTATTGCTTAAGACTATTTATAGAAAACCTTACCGTTTTCTATAAATATCTTATCTGACAATTCATATTCAAAAAGTTCATTTGGGTAGAGTTTAAGAGCTTCATCGTATAATGGATTTGTTTTAAAATACTCATCAATCTTATTTTCTTTCTTATCTATTTTTTTATCAACAAATTTCTCAACAAAAGAACCGATATCATTTATAATTTTTGCTTTACCTTGTGATAGAAGCATATTTGTACCTTCACTTTCTCCAAGTCTTTGTGGAAGTACATATATCTCTTTATTCATCTTTAGAGCAGACTCTACACTTCTCATAGTTCCGCTTTTAATATCTGCTTGTGTAACCACAAGAACATCGCCAAGTGCTACTACAAGCTCATTACGCAAGGGGAAATTATATCTTTGAGACGGTACACCTGCTTTAAACTGACTTAACATCAAACCGTTTTCCTCTATATCTTTTATAAGTGATCTGTTAACCGCCGGATAGCGTATATCCAGCCCCGTTCCTGCAACAGCAATAGTATTAGAACTCCCTGCAGCTTTATGAGCAATTGCATCAACTCCCATAGCTGCACCGCTTACTATTGTTAGATTTACACAAGAGAGCTCTTTTGCTATATTGTGTGTAAATTGTTTTGTATATGAACTAGGACGTCTTGAGCCTACAATGGAGATCTTTTTATTTTTTAATAGATTTGTATCTCCTATATAAAATAACTCCTTTGGATACTTACACATCCTTTCAAGCTCTTTTATATGAAAATCTATTTTATTTATCATAATCTGTTTACGTAGACCAGCTCTAAATCTTCCAAAAGATATTTTGAATCTTTCAAGGTTTCAAAGGTTATATTGTATGGATGACCGATAGCTATAGCCGAGCCGTGTTTCTTTGCAATTTTAATAGCTTTTTTCAGTTGATTTTGTATATATGTTTTATCTTTTTTATTATCTAAAAAAATATTTCTTGATAATACTCTCAAGCCATGTATTTTTGCTGATTTAATAGCAACAGACCTAGCTGTAGTTTTACTATCTATAAACGTATAGTTATATTTTTTTAACACTTTAAACAACCTATTCATAGCTTCTTCATTGGAAGTAAATTTACTACCTGTATGATTGTTAATAAATTTTGCTTTAGGATAAAGTTTATTTAAAACACTGATCCTTTTTTCTATTGTTTCAATATTATCGTTTATATATAAGGTATTCTTCTCATCATACTTGTTACTGCTTGCCTGTAAAGGCAAATGTATCATATATTGATCTAACTGTTTAGTTATATTTGCAGAGTTTCTATGTCTAGGTGTTGGAGGTAAAAATGCCATATTTACATCATAACCAATATTCATAATCTTATTTATCTGGTATTGTGTTGTAACATCGTCTATTATTATTGCAAGTTTTGGTTTTTTTAACTTTTTTATAGCAGTTTTTTGCTCTATTTTTTGTTCTTTAACTTTGTTTTTTTCTGTTGTCAATATATCTTTTTTTGTAGTTTTATTTATATCAGTATCAAACTCTTCATAGATAAATTTATCATCTTTTTTTGCTTTTTTTTCTTCTATATATGGTTTGTTTTCAATATTTGTATTATACTCAATATCTAAAGCTTTTGTCTTTTCTTCAAAATACTTTGCTCTTTTGTCTTCGTAAATTTTCTTCTCTTTTTGTGTATCTTTTAATAGTTCTTTTACTTTTCTATTTTGCTGTTTTAGCTGCTCGTTTTGCATATAAAGGTATATTGAGATACCCAAAGCGATAGTAGTTATTACTACTAAAATGTAACTTAGCGAAAAAAGTTTTATATTTGTAGTTTTTTTAGGTTTATGTTTTTTAGGAAGTTTCTTTGTATGTTTTTTATTCATTTGAGGTATAAGACAACCCTACCTTAAAGGTAGAGTTGATAATATTATTAGTTAGTTTCTTGGTCTACTATTTTATTAGCGGCAATCCAAGGCATCATCTCTCTTAAAGATACACCGGTTTTCTCAATTAGAGTTTCTTTTTGGTTGTTTCTTTCAGCATTCATTCTAGGATATCCAGCTTGACCTTCAAGGATAAAGTCTTTTGCAAATCTACCGTCCTGGATCTCTGTTAACAGATCTCTCATAGCTTGTTTAGATTCATCGTTGATGATTCTTTTTCCAGCAATATAATCACCGTATTCAGCTGTGTTAGAGATAGAATATCTCATATCAGCGATACCACCTTCAAACATCAAGTCAACGATTAGTTTTAACTCATGTAAACACTCGAAGTATGCCATTTGAGGATCATATCCAGCTTCTGTTAATGTTTCGAAACCAGCTTGAACCAGTGCAGTTGCACCACCGCATAATACTGCTTGCTCTCCAAATAGATCTGTTTCAGTTTCATCTTTAAAAGTAGTTTCAATAATTGCAGTTCTACCGCCACCTATTGCAGATGCATAAGAAAGAGCCAACTCTTTTGTAGCTCCGCTTGGATCTTGACCTATAGCAATAAGATCAGGAATTCCACCGCCTCTTACAAATTCCGATCTAACTGTGTGTCCCGGAGCTTTTGGAGCAACCATAGTTACGTTTACATCTGCTCTTGGAGATATTCTTCCGTAATGGATATTAAATCCGTGACCAAAGGCAATAGTAGCACCCTCTTTAAGGTTTGGCTCAATCTCATCTGCATATATCTCGGCTTGATTTTCATCAGGTAAAAGAATCATAACAACGTCAGCTGCAGCAGAAGCTTCTGCTACGGTTAAAGTTTCGAAACCTTTAGCTTCAGCTTTAGCCCATGAAGATCCACCTTTTCTTAAACCAACACATACTTCAACACCCGAATCTCTTAAATTCTCAGCGTGTGCGTGACCTTGAGAACCAAATCCGATCATAGCTACTTTTTTAGACTTGATTAAGTCGATATTACAGTCTTTGTCATAATAAACATTTAATGCCATTTTATTTCCTTTTTTTAAATTATTCGGGGATTATAACCAAAATCAGCTGAAAATAAACGTAATAATTTTTTAACAAATCTCATTTTTAAACAGTTTTATATTTTGATTATAATTTAATATTTTCTCTATACCGCTTTTGGAAGCATTATTTTAAAACAAGCTCCATTATATGCTCTATCATCCAATGTTGTTTTCATATTTTTTACGGAAATAAAACCGTTCATATTCTTTTCTATTATATCCTTACTCATATAAAGCCCTATACCCGTACCTTGAGACTGGTGTTTTGTTGTAAAATACGGATCAAATACCTTTTCTATAATATCTTCAGGTATGCCCCCTGCATTATCTTGTATAGAGATTTCATACATCTTGTCTAACTCTTTACAATTTATATAAACAAATTTTTCCTCTATATTATTACTGATAGTTGCATCTTTTGCATTATTTAATATATTTAAAAAAACCTGTGAAAGTTCACTGTGCATACCGTGTGTTAACAATACTTTACCTTCACACTTATTTATAATAGTTATGTCATTATCTTTATATGCCGAACTTATTATAGTGATAGTTTTATCCAATGAATTTATAATATTAAAATCAGACGTCTCTTTATCCTCTTTAAAAAAGCCTCTAAAATCTTCAATAGTTTGAGTTAAGAACTCCACATACCCCATAATATTGGTAAATGAATCTGAGATATCTTTATCATTAGATATACCCAGCTGCATCTGAAGCTGCATACCCGATGCTGTCGTATTAATTGCACTTAAAGGCTGTCTCCATTGGTGAGCGATATTTGCTATCATCTCACCAAGTGCGGCAAATCTTGCCTGCTGAATCATCTGCTTATCTTTTTCTCTAACTTTTAATGCCTCTATTAGTACTTTTTGTTCTAAATTTTCATTTAACTCTTGAAGCTCTTTTGTTTTATTAGCCACTATTAACTCAAGGTTGTCATTTAAACTTTTTAGTTTTATTTGAGAACTTATTTCAGAGGTTATATCGTTTAACGTTACAATCACAACCGATTCTTGTGTCTCTTCATGTATGATTGTTTTATTCACAGATATTGCAAAATGTCTTTTTTGACCATTCTTTTTCATAATTACTTTAAATGGGATATCAGGATTTTTTAAAATATAATCTGTCCACGTATCTTCACCGTATCTCTCTTCTGTAATATAAGAATCATCCGGTACATTTTTTTCAAAAAAGCTACATATACACTCTACATTATCAGCAAAGCTTTCAAAAGTGCTGTAGTTATCAAAAAACTCAAGAACTCTTTTATTTGCATCTATCATATGTATTCCGTCAGTAACAACAATTATATTAGGTTGAGCATCTAACAAACCTCTTATTGAAGCTTCGGTTTTTTTAAGGTCACTGTTAAGTTTTATAAGAGATTCATTATCTTTTTGAATAATTTTAGATATCCACCAGCCCAAAAGCAGAACTATAAGAATAACAACAAAAATCAGGCTCATTTTTATATTTAGATAAAGGCTTTTTTTATCTTCTATTGTTTTTTTGATCTCATTTAGCTCAAGATCACCCTCATATAAGAGTCTTCTAATATTTTCACTCATCCTTGTAAAAAAAGCAGGTGTAGATTTGTAGAATCTTCTTATCTCTTTTGAAATATTTGCAAAATTATCATTATCTTTGGCTCTTTTATATTTATTTCTTAAAGATAGTAACCTCTCTACCTCATTAATCATATCTTTTAGTTCTATAAGCTTTGGTCTTAGATCAATAACTTCCAATGCAAGCTGCTTACCGATAGGATTGTAACTTACCTCTTTAACGGTACTTGAATGACCCTCTATGTTTAATTTTATAACCCTTTTTAAAGTACCGCCATGTTCAAGTACATCCAGGGAGTTGTTAATAGTATCCATAGTTTCATCTATTTTATTAATAACTATTTTCCTACCTCTTTTAGAGGTTGTAGTGGTTGCCAATTCAAAGAAGTATGCTTTTAGTGTCTGGATATCTTCAGCAATAAATTCACCTAATACTATTTTTGATTTGTGAGTCTTACTTTCCTTATCTACATCATTTACAAGCTTTATAAAGAATTGATTCAGTCCAAACAAGGAGATAAAACCGATTAAAAATATAGCTATTAAAAAATGTAATTTTGTGGAAGTATTTGTTCCCATTATCTACCTAAATCCATACTTTTTCATAATAGACTGTCCCTCTTTTGAAGCTGCGAACTTCATAAAGTTTTTAGCTATCTCTTTATTTTTTGAAAAACTTAATAAATTTAATACAAGTCTTTTTTTAGGAGCATATTTCTCATCTATATTTATAATATCAATATATTTTTTATTCTCCGGGAAATATCCCGTAGCTCTCCAGTTAATTGTCATATCGGCACTTTTATCGGCAATAGCTTTATTTAAATTTCTTGAATCTGTACCGATTTGTGCAGCATAATCAAATGTGTCATAATAAAAATCTTCACCTTTATATGAAGTAAGAAGTTTTTTTGTCATTTTCCCTATGCTTCCACTCTTAGGATTACATAAAATAGTAGCAATATCCTCATCAAGTAAACGATCAAGAGATTTTATATTTTTTGGGTTTCCTTTTTGTACAAATATTGCTGCTTGGTTAAATCCTATATACTCATCATCTAATAGATATCCGTCTTTTAAATATTTTTTTCTATATGAATCGGACCCGGGAAGATATAAGTCACCTTTTTTTGAAAATTTTAATGAATCGTAAAGGTCTTTCGAACCCCCCTGACTTATAGTAATATTGCAATTATATCGTTGCTCTATAATTTTTGCCATCTCTTTCATCGGCTCAACCATCGTTATGCCGCAATAAAACAGAAGCTCAGGTTTTTTATTTCCATATGAACTAGTAATTAAAATCATAAAAAGAATTACAGATGCCATTAACTTTTTCATTATATCTTCCTTTTAAAATAATTTGCTATGATTATAGCACACTTCATCTTAGATGGAATAAATTCATATTAACACATTGGAAAAAATTTGACAGAACAATATTTAAAATACCTTTATGACAATAATAACAAATATGTAAAATTTGACGGTACAAACTATAAACTAAACAGCCGATACAAAATAGGTAAAATACAGATAAACAAAGATCTTACCGTTTTGGAACAGCTAAATGGTTCAGTACAAAAAATATATATTCAAAACCATGACCTTAACGGTGCTTACAATGATGATATTGTTTTAGTTCAGGTTATGTTTAATCCAAAAGGTAAAACAAAAGGAAAAGTTGCAGAGGTACTGCAAAGGGGTCTATCAGAGATACTTTGTGTGGTAAAAGATAAAGATCTATATACCGTAAAAGAAAATATACTTATAGATTGTGAATATGTAAACAACAAAGAGGGTGATATAGTAATATTTCAAAACTCTAAAATAATAAAAAAGCTAGGAACCGCACAAGACCCTGCCGTTGATGAGATCATATCTCTTTATTTATATAATGAACTTTCAAGGTTAGAGCCTTACACCACAACTATAGGTGAAGCAACTAGTAGTAAAGAAAGGGTAGACCTTACCTCGCTTGATTTTTGTACAATTGATCCCGTGGGTGCAAAAGATTTTGATGATGCAGTTTATTTTGATCAGATAAACTCGCGCTTGTATGTGGCAATTGCTGATGTAAGTGCATATATAAAAAAGGACTCAAAGCTTGATAAAGAGGCACAAAAAAGAGCTTTTTCTATATATCTACCCCATAAAGTCCTTCCAATGCTCCCTTTTGAATTAAGTAATAATTTGTGTTCATTGGTTCCTAACGAAAATAGATTGGCATATGTATTTAAAATGGATCTTGACATAAAAAATCAAAAAGTTAGCTCTAGTGAACTTTTTGAAGCAGTTATAAACTCAAAAAGAAGATACAGCTATGAAGAGATTGATACCATATTGGAACAAAACGATAAAGAAAACTACTTTACGAAACTTTTTAATATTACAACAAAATTTAGAAAAAGCAGACTAAAAAACGGATACGACTTTAGAAACGAAGAGTTAAGACAAAATCTTGATGAAAATTACGAGCTAACCCATATAAATAAAGAAGACTCAACCCCTTCCCATTCACTTATTGAAGAGTGTATGCTTTTAGCAAATCAAGAAGCTGCAAAAAGACTAAAAACCTTGGGTATCTTTAGAGTACACGATGAACCTACCCAAGCCAAAATATCAAAACTTATAGATGACGTTAATATGCTTGGGTTAAATGCAAAACTAAAAAGTGATGTACATTCAACTATCGTAAGCATTCAGCAAAAAGCAAAAAACGTAGGGCTTGAACAAGAGATAGATGAACTTATAATACAATCACAGCAGCAAGCATCATACAGTCATCTAAAAAAAGAACATTTCGGACTTGGATTTAAAGACTATAGTCATTTCACCTCTCCAATTAGAAGGTATGCAGACCTTGTACTTCACAGAATTCTAAAAACAGACCAAATACCAAAAAATATCGAAGAGGTTTGTACCCATATAAGCGAGAAAGAAAGAGAGATAGCCGCTCTCGTGTGGGACTTTGAAGATAGAAAATATGCAAGGTGGGCAAATAAACATATTGGAATTACAGTTAATGCAAAAATTGTTGATCTACAAAACCATTTGGCGGAAACTATTGACGATATAAAAGGGGCTAGGATATCTATAAAAAATTACGGCGGTGAAAAGCTATTTACTCAAGTGAGATTAAAAATCACCCATAGTGATATTGTTTCTAAAAGAATAAGCGCAATAATAATATAATACCAGTATGTATAAAAACCAATTCGATAAAGAATCATCATCTAATATTATCTATAACGGATATATGTTTTACGGTCAGTGCGACTATTTAATTGAATCATATAGTATTAATACTGCACAAAAACTCAGCCAAGGGGATGAGATAAATAAAATATATTTTGATGAATATAATTTTAAAGATTGTAGTAATTATCTCTCCCAATCATCACTTTTCTCATCTACAAATATTGTTCTAATAAAAACAAATAAAAAGATACCAAAAAAAGAGGTAGATGATCTTATCTCCATTTGCAATACAAACCCGGACAGCTATATAATTTTCTGCTGTATCGGCGATACGGACTTTAAAACAATGGCAAAAAGCTTTACGAAAAAAACCTCCTCAGCAGAGGTTAGATTCTATCAGCCATTTGATAACGAAGCAATCAGTATATTAAAAGATGAGGCTCAAAAACAAAATTTACAATGTGGTACGGGAGAGCTTCAGTATCTATATAATATGCACCAAAAAGATCTCTCTTTGTGTGTAAATGACCTTAAAAAACTTTCAATACTAGATGAACCGTTAAGTATAAATGTTATAAATACACAGTGTTTTGGTATGGGTGGTGTCTCTTTAGATCAATTTTTCATAAAACTTTTTACTTCACAAAAGATAAACAAAGATCTTTATATGCTTCTTGAAGAGGGGATGAATGAGATAAACCTAATAAACCAGACAACATCGTTTATACAACAGCTTTTTAATATAAACAGTTATTTAAAACTATACGGTCAGTTAAATATAAAAGAGATCTGGGGTTATCCTCTACCTGCAAAAATTGCCAATGAAAGAGCAGCGGTAGCTATAAAATTCAAACAAGAACAATTATTAAATATGTTAGAATTTTTTCAAGATTTGGAATACCGGCTTAAAACCAACTCGTCCCTTGATATGAACAGCTACACGCAAGCGGCTTTCAGGAAATTCTCAGCATCATTAAGATAAAATCCCACTCCCAAGGGAATTTTACCCTTAACCTTGCTGATAATTTATATCGGCTTAGCCCAAAAGGAGAAACAGATATGGCTAGAATTAGACATTATGAAACTATGTTTATAGTTAAACCTACACTTACAGAGGAAGAGATTCAAAATCAAATCGCTACTGTAAAAGGTAACATTGAGAAAAACGGTGGTGAGATCGTATCATGTGATGATATGGGAACAAGAGAACTTGCTTATGAGATCCAAAAAAGCAAAAGAGGTTACTACTACGTGATCTACTTTAAAGCTCCATCTGAGTCTATTACAGAATTAGAAAGAAACTATAAAATTAATGAAAATATATTAAGATTTATCTTCATTAAATCTGAAAGTAAAGCGGAAATAGCACAATGGACTGCTATGAGTGACGAAGCTGCTAAGAAAGCTGCTAAATAATCTATAAAAGATTAAAGGACCTAATATGTACAATAAAGTGATTATGATCGGAAACCTAACTAGAGATATTGAACTGAAATATCTTCCAAACGGAAGTGCCTTGGCAAAAGGTGCAATAGCAACTTCTCATAAGTTTAAAGGTGCCGACGGTTCACAAAAAGAGGAGGTGTGTTTCCTGGATTTTACCGTATTCGGTAAAGGCGGGGAGATACTTAATCAGTACGTACGAAAAGGTTCTAAAGTTATGCTTGAAGGAAGATTGATATTTGAACAATGGAAGGCACAAGACGGAAGTAACAGAAGCAGACACACTTTAAGAGTTGAGGAGTTTAAATTTCTTGATTCTAAAGCTGATTCACAAGCAATGGGAGCTAACAACGGTTATCAAGCACCTGCTGCTTCACAAAGTTATGGACAAAACCAGGCACCAAATAACAATTATCAACAACCTGCACAACAGCAGCAATATAACCAACCGCAGCAAAACTATAACCAGCAGACAGGTGGTATGAACAGTAACCCTCAAAACAATTATGAGCAAAACATACCGACAATAGATATAGACAACGACGAAATACCGTTCTAGTCTGGATTACAAGTTATATAAGGAACAATTATGGCTGAAAGAAGAAAATTCGCAAAGAAATACTGTAAATATTCTGCAATGAAATTAGAGTATATTGATTATAAAAACCTTGATCTATTAAAGATCTCTATGTCTGAAAGAGGTAAAATTATGCCTAGAAGACTTACAGGAACTGCAAAAAGATTCCAAGAGCAAGTTGAAAATGCTATTAAAAGAGCAAGACATATGGCTCTTGTACCTTACATCGTTGATACTAAAAACGTAACAGATTCTGCTTACTCAAAAAGATAATATCAACTATTTTTTATCTAAAAGGGAAGCTTTATATAAAGCTTCCCTTTTTTTATTTAATAATCAAATCATAACTTTATCTATTATTAAGTAATTTCATAATAGAATTACAAGAAATTATGATAGGCAAATACTAAATGGCTCAAAGTTATGTAGTTAGAATACGGACAAGAGGCTTCTCTTGTGTGGAACTTAACAAATCAAAAGATAAAGTACAATTTAAAAAATATTCTGTATTTAAAGATATTGAAGAGCTGAAAAAATTCGTCAAAAATAAAAAAAATGTCACATATTTGCTTTTTGAACCTGACTTTCTAAAAACAAGTATATCACTAGATAAAACCATCACGGGTAGAAGCAGTATCAACAGTATGATATTGGCAAAACTTGAAAAAGACAAAGTTGATACGTCTAATTTAAGATTCAAATATTTTCATTCTGAAGAAAATGAGAAAAAAAGTTCAATAACATATGATATTAACGGTATTTACCAAAACAGCGAGTCATACCAAAAATATAAAAAAATAAATATATTTTCAAATTCCAGTATCGTTTCACTTGAAAACTATGCACTTTATGCCCTTGCTCAAAAGTTTTTAGGTAATCGAACATTTATCAGTATCTGGATGGATGAAAAATCTTTAACAATCGTTGCCGGTGACAAAGATCTACTATACTTTTCCAGAAATGATGATCTTGAAAAATCCCACGATAACCTTATTGATATAGTAAATAAAAATATCACCTTTGCAAAACAAAAAGCAAGAGGACTTAAATTTGACACTTTAACTATCAACGATACGGGAAAACATGAGGATTGGTTTTATCAAGAGATAATGGAAAAGTCACAATTAAACTTATCTACGATAATTCCTATAAAAGATAAAGTAAAAAACTTTTCAACCGAAGATTTTAATAAAAGTATTATAGAGATAGGTTCACTTTATCTAGATTATGAGCTTGATTTTACCTCAAGTACAATAAGGTCGAAAGTACAATTTAAACAATCTTTAAATATTTTTATACCTATTATGTTAGCAATTACAGGTTTTTTTGCATATGATACTTATGAAAAATTCAACAAATACAATAAGGCAAAAAAAACTTTTGAAAAGAATCTCCATAAATTAGAATCGATGTATCCGGAGTTAAAATACCGATTTAAAAATAAAACTACCTTAAACTATATACTAACAACAATTAGAGATGATACAAACAATGATCTTGTAAGTCAATTGTATATGATTCAATCAAATATTGATTATCTAAAAAAATCTGATCTAAATCTGAATTTAGAGATATCTTTAGATGAATTTAGATGGAATCCAAAAATAACATCCGTATTAAAATTCACTACTGTTAAAAATTTTAACTCTTTACTTGAGATGAATCAGTTCAAAGCGATCTTGCGAGCAATAGAAAAAGATATTAAAAATAAGATAATGATCAATGCCGAGTACAATCCAAATAAACTAACAGGATCTGTTACGGTTTTCATCTCAGGTAAAGAGGGTGATATGCAAAAACTGATAAAAGATTATGCGGCAGTAAGGAAATTAAAAAAGTGAGAATATATATTGTAATTTTTATCTCCTTATTGGCTTTTCTGGTAATCATAGCTGGAAACTATTTCAATTCAAAAATTCCAAAATATAAAAAAGATACAAAATTTGTACAAAGTGCTATGAAAACTGCATATCCCATAAGGGATACAAATAAATGGATAAGATCTTATATCGTACCCTATGTAGAGAGTTTAGAAACTATTGATGAAGCTGAAAACTCATTAGTAAAAGATCAAGAAAATATGCAGAAAGAATTTGAGATGCTAATTGACGAGATGGATAAAACTCCAAATGGATATATTAAAATATCTGCATCTGCAAAAGTTTTTAGAAATGATGTGGAAAATATGCTCAAACTTTTTAAAAACGATATCCATAACGGTTATATTAAAATCAATGAAGTGTGGATAGACCCGACATATATCAATATAAGATTTGAAATAATTAAATTTTATAAAGAAAAGCCATGATAAAATTTTATTTAAAGCCTATACAAGTAATGATTTTAATAGCTCCTTTGGCAATATTATCATATATATATTTCAACCCAAAAGATACCAAATCGGTAATGGGACAAATTGAACAGTTTATTGAAGAAACCATTGACTTTAAGATCGATTATGATAAAATAACAAAAGAGAGTTTACAAAATAAATTTTACTTGTCTTTAGATAAATTCAAGTCTAACGCATTCTTATATGACCAAAGTATCTATAAACACAATATAGATGCAGCAAGATGGAGTATCGCTTTCATATTTAAATATCTGATTACAGATACCCCGAGAATAAATAGTAAAATCAAAGAAGCCGGATCCGCTAACAACTCTCTGGCACAAAGAGTAAATACACTTAGAAAAATGATTGAAAAGCGAAATAAAGCCATAAGTACAACACTTAAACAAAACCAAGATGAGGATATCAAAGCTATTTTAGCTATAATAAAGGGTAGAAATTTAACGGATCCTTCAAAATTAAAAAAACAAAAAGATATATATAAAAAAACAGACTGGGAATTGTACGAGTTACAGATGGTTCTTTTCTCAAAAAGAAACGGCAAAAAAGCTATGATAAATGATGACCTTTATAAAGAGGGAGATCTGCTGTACAATGACCTAAAGATAATAAAGATAGAAAGAGAAAGAGTATTTGTTAAAAACAGCAAAGAGGAAAAGTGGTTAAAACTATTTAAAAAATTTGACAGAGCAAAAATTCAAAAAACAAACTGGAATTCTTTTACACTACAGAAGATTAATTATACCGAGAATGGAAAAGTAGTAACGATAAACGGTCAACGATACAGAGAAAATGATATGATAAAAGAAGATCTAAAAGTGGTAAAAATAGAGAAAAATAAAGTACTTTTACGTGATAGCAGGAAGGAAAAATGGATAAATTTAACAAAATAATACTGCTTTCTATGGGATTGTTTCTTTTTACTGCTTGCAGTAAAAAACTTGAACACCCAGCCAAGCAAGAGATTAAGAGCAATATTATAAAAGATATAAATGCTCAAATGCAGCAAAAGCAAGAAAATCAAATTATTTCTGCACCACCGGCTTTAATACTCCCTTCTGTTTATGAAGAACCCACAATAATTGCAAAAGAACACTCCATAAACTTTGTGGGAGCGGATGTACCCCTTTCTAAGCTATTGTATGTGATAAGTCAAGAGGGTGGTCTAAATCTTGTAATAGATGAAAATGTTGAATCAAATAAACTAATAACAATCAATATGGTTGATGCACCATTGCAGGATGCACTTGATATTGCAATGGATATATCAAATACCTATGTTGAGCTTAGAGGTAATATAATGCACGTTAGAGCATTGATGACAAAGACGTTTGAGATACCATTTATTAACTTATCTCCAAAGTCATCTTCAAGTTTGGGTGGTGACCTTTTAGGTTCTGCAGGTGGAGCCAATAATCTAACCGGACAATTCTCAATGCAGTATGATTCAAATGATGATACAGGTGATTTTTATAAGCAGGTTGAAGAGAGTTTAAAAAACATAATCTCAGCTGACGGTAAATATTCACTCAATAAGTTTTCCGGAACACTGGTAGTTACAGATTATAGAAAAAATGTACAACAAGTGGAAACAGTTATTAACAGTTTAAAAGAGTTTATAAGCAAGCAAGTTCTAATAGAAGCCAAGATAATGGAAGTTATCTTAAATGACTCTCATCAATTAGGTGTAAATTGGCATCAGGCATGGTCAAATATTCAGGGTGGTGACTTGGTAATTGGACAAACACTAAATACGGGAATAAATTCATTACTACCCATAGACAGTACCGTTGCCGCAAGCATAAGATATACAAAAGATAGTTTTGACGGTGTGCTTCAAGCAATGCAAAGTGCCGGAACTGTTGAAGTTGTGTCTAATCCCAGAATAAAAGTTATGAACGGTCAGTCAGGTGTACTTTCAAGCGGTAGTATGATCCCTTATTGGGAAAAACAAGTTGAATACGTTGAGGCTACCAATGCTGCGGAGGGATCAACAACGGCTTTACAACCGGAGATAACATACACTAAAATTGATGTACTTAACGGTATCTCGCTAGGAGTAACCCCTATTATTAAAAAGAACGGTAGAGTTCTTTTAAATGTTGTACCAATCGTTACAAATATTGAAGGTGATAAGATATTAAGC
This sequence comes from Campylobacterota bacterium, assembly GCA_034717895.1. Lineage (GTDB taxonomy): Bacteria > Campylobacterota > Campylobacteria > Campylobacterales > Arcobacteraceae > JAIOSF01. Next base: position 29,410 of record JAYEMD010000088.1, read on the forward strand.
GATTCAAGCGGAGAAGTAGCAAGAGCTCCTATTATCAATGTAAAGGAAGCAGGTACTACAATCTTGACAAAAGATGATGACATGGTTGTAATCGGTGGACTTATAAGCAGTGTTACAAGAGATGAAAACTCAAAAACGCCTGCATTAGGAGATGCACCCCTAATAGGAAATATGTTTAAAAACACAAATAGATCTGTTGAAAAGCGGGAACTTGTGATCATACTAAAAATCGATATAGATGAGAGTGGTCTGTGATAAGATATTTATTAGTTATTTTTATTTTTATCGTAAATTCCAATGGAAGTATGTTTGAAAAGAATATAAATAGTGATCTTAAAACAAAAGTAACAAACGATAGAGTAAATGCTATCAAACAGCTTAATTCAACTTTACAACAACAAGTTGATTACCTCTACACTGTTCAATTAGTAACTTTCTATCAAGACCAAATCGAGCAGATTAAAGATAAATTCAACACTCTTCCTAAAACCATAAAAGATGAATCATTTATTTACCCAACGGGTAAATACCTAACCTTAAAATACTCATCTGCCAGACTTGCAAAAGAACTTAATAGTAAATTAAATCTTGCCATAGAAGCAGGATTTGAGAGTGCATTTATTTCAAAAATGTCAAAAGAAAAATATAATAGAATCACCAATCAGTCTATAAGATATGATAAAAAAGTACAAAAAAATGAAGAGTTAAGTACGGATGAAGGGACACCCTTATGGTGTATTCAACAACAATCTATACCTATGATAAAACTAGATAACTATGAATATACAAGAGCACTAACCGACGCACACAAATACAAAAATCAAAACAGAACATTAAAAAGTATAGAAACATATGAAAAACTGTTTGCTCATGATCATACAAACAGTGCTATAGTAAACAATATATTTTATCTATACGGCAAAACAAACAACTGGCCAAAAGCCAATGAAAAACTATGTCTGTTAAAAAAGAAAGACAAAGCTATCTATTCATATGCAATAGGTGCTTTGGAGATAAACAATCCTATGATTGAAGAGGAATTAGCTTCATCTTTGCAGTATGACAGATCAGGATATGTACATCTTGCACTTGCAGTTTACTTTGAAAGAAATGAAGAGTACAAAAAATCACATCAATTTTATAAAAGTGCTTATAATCGAAACAGATATGATCTTTATTTGGCTTTTGCCTATGCAAGATCATGTGAGATAGAATCACAATACAAAAAAGCCGTATTTATATATCAGTTAATTTCAAACAGTAACGATAAAAGATATAAAAACTTAATAACTCAAGCTTACAATAGATATAATCAGCTTAGAAAAATAAATACTTTAAAAAAGAGATAAAAAGTATGGAACAAAAGAAAATACCCCTAGGTAAACTTTTACAAAACTTTGGATACATAAGTGAAGAACATATTCAAGTTGCACTTAATGTACAAAAAGCAAATAGAAAGTTCCTGGGACAGATTCTACAAGAACTTGACTTTGTAACACCCACAGAGATTGCTATTGCGGTTGCTAAGCAGTATGGTTACGAATACACTGATCTTGATCGGGTAGTGTTTTCCGATGAAGCCTTAGGGATCGTACCTTTTGATCTTGCTCAGTCCAAAACACTTCTTCCGATTGAGATAAAAGATGAAAAACTAATTGTAGCAATGGAAGATGTAAATGATATAGAAGCTATTGACCATGTATCAAGAATATCACCTTATCCTATAGAACTAGTTGTTGCAGATGAGAGAAAAATCAGGAGATATATTGAGGTAAAATACTACCAGCTTCAAAACCCCATAGAGCAGCAGATACAAGATAAGATTGATCAGTTTATCGATGATGAAGAGGTTGATATTATTGAACTGGTTCAGCTTATTGTAAATAAAGCGATAAAGGATGGTACTACCGATATACATATCACTCCCGATTCTGAAGTAATATATCTATTCTTTAGGATCGATGGTGTTTTAAATATAGCCTATACACTTCCAAAAAAAGCATTGCAGCCTATAGTTTCAAGGATTAAGATTCTTGCAAAGATGGATATCTCCGAGTCAAGACTTCCTCAGGATGGTTCTTTCTCCCATGAGTTTGTAGGGACAAGATTTGACCTGCGGGTATCTACGATACCTACAAATCACGGTGAGAATATCGTTATGCGGCTTCTTTCCTCAGATACTTCAGCCTTCAACCTTGAGTCGGGAGGATTTGAGAAAGAGGAAGTTAATCAGCTAAAAAGACTGTTCAACAAACCATACGGAATTGTACTTGTAACAGGACCTACGGGAAGCGGTAAAACAACAACTCTTTATACACTGTTAAGACATATCAACTTTATCCAAAAGAATATTATGACTATTGAGGATCCTATCGAGTACAGGTTCTCATTTATTAGACAAACGGAAGTTAATGAGAAAGCCGGTTATACCTTTAACGAAGCACTAAGAACCTTCATGAGACAGGATCCCGATGCGATGCTTGTTGGAGAGATGAGAGACCAGGAAACAGCCGAACTGGCCGTAAGGGCTGCGATTACGGGTCACCTTGTTTTATCTACACTTCACACAAATGACGCCGTTGGTGCTATTCCAAGACTTTTGGACCTTGGGATTAAAGATTACCTTTTAAGTTCATCGGTACTAGCAGTACTTGCACAAAGACTTTTAAGAAGACTTTGTCCTGTTTGTAAAGAGAAAACAACTGTTACAAGAGATGAGATAGTTGAGCAGGATTTTGCCGACCACTGGCTGGAAGACGGGAAGGATACTTTTGAGCTTTATAAGGAGGTTGGCTGTGAACACTGTAACAACTCCGGATATAAAGGAAGGGAGGCTGTTATTGAGATCCTTGAGTTTACGGATATCGTAAAAGATATGATTAATAAAGGCTCGGCACCCCTTGCTATTTTTGAAGAAGCACAAAGAGAGGGTATGAGATCTCTAAAACAAAACTCTCTTATTAAAGCATTTAAAGGAAAAACCTCAATAAACGAGATAAAAAGGGTACTTGTATAATGGCTTTTTTTATTGTATATATTATCGATGATGAGGGTAAAAAAGTTATTGATGGGCTAGAAGCCTCAAATCAAGAAGAACTTTTTAAAACCCTGACTCAAAATAAATATGTACCCCTAAAAGTATATCCTCTACATGAAAACCTTATGTTCCTTTCAAAACTTTTTGAACCAAAAGTTTCAACAGATCAAGTTATACAGATCCTGGATAATCTTAACATTATTCTAAAAGCCGGTATCCCCCTGGCTCAGGGACTTCACGATATTAAAGAGGATGCGGAAAATGCTCAGGAAAAAAAACTTATCACAAGAATTGCCAACCAAGTATCAGCAGGTAGCAAATTCTCTAAAGCTTGTGAACCTTACTCTAAACAGTTTACACAAACTATTATCAACCTTATGGCAGTTGGGGAAGAGACCGGACAGATTGAAACAACTTTAAGAAGCGGTGCGGACTTTCTTAGAAAAACAGAACAGCTAAAAAAAAATACTAAAAAAGCACTTTTTACACCGCTTGTATCTATTGCACTTATCTTTGGTGCCCTTGCTGCATGGATGGTATTTGTTGTACCCGGAATGGTTGATTTCTTTAAGGATATGGATTCGGAATTACCTCCGGTAACTGTAATGATTATTGCAGTTTCCGCTTTTTTTACTGACTATATCGGTTCAATATTAATTGGACTTATAGGAACTATCTTCGCTTTTAAAACTGCCCTGGGAAATAGTGTTATATTTAGATACAAATTTTTAAAGGCTATGCTAAAAATGCCCATATTTTCTAAAATGATGGTTTTTTTCAATATTGCCTATATCGCAGACTACTTACAACTTAGTTTACAGTCAGGTCTTACACTGTACGATGCCTTAATAATGTTACAGGGTTCTATTGAAAATGATCTATATAAGGAGGATCTTGAAAAGATAATAAGGGGACTAGAACAAGGGGTACCCTTATCGTCAGGGGTAAGAGCTAATCCTTTATATACAAACTTTGTTACAAGAGTTATAGAGATCGGCGAAACAACCGGTTCTTTGGAAAATGAGCTTGGAACTATAGCGGAAACATACTTTCTTAAAGTACATGAGATATCTGAAAATATTCCAAAAGTTGTACAACCAATTACTATGATGATTGGTGGTGGAATGATGGCTCTTATTATGACAGGTCTTATGGGACCTATTTATGACCTTATTGCACAAATGTAGCAAATAATAAAAAATAATATAATTTTATAAAAGATAAATTTATAAAATGATAGAATGTATTGCAAATAATCAAAAGGGACCTGTTATGAAAAAAAGCGCCTTTACACTTATGGAACTTGCCATAGTTATTATAATAATGTCAATAATAATAGGAGGCTTTCTAAACTCAGGTAAAGCAGCCTTAGAAAAAAAGAAAATAGAAGATACAAAAACAACTCTTGAAAATATAAAACAAAATATGATCTCATATATAGCAGTACGGGGTAACCTCCCCTCATCAAACGGTGGAACAGCAATAGAACCACTAAACACTCAAGCCTTTGGGGCAAAAGCCGTAGACAACTTCGGTGTACCTTTTTACTATGATGTTGGAAGTCAATTTGTATCGGCAGATGACCATAATATATGCAGCATACTTACAGATATAAACCATACTACCAATTTTCCACAAATGGCAGACGATACAAATATATCAAAATACTCTGTTGTTGCTATTATACTATCAAGCGGTAAAAATAAAGAACTTGACGGTATAAATAATGACACTGATAGAATCTACTCAATGAAAACAAACAGATACAATGTTCTAAGGGATGATATAATAGAGGAACTAACATACTATGAGGTTATAGAAAGTGTATGTACTTTCAATGATTTTAATCACACAAGATAAGGAAGTAAAATGATAAATAATAAAAAAGCCTTTACACTTATTGAGATGAGTATATTTTTAGCAATATTTGCACTTATCATTAGTACTTCAATGAGTCTATTTAAAACAACTTATGATAAAAATAGAACACTTATAACTAAAAAAGAGCAGCAAAAGATAAAAAGCTCTCTTATAGGATATGCTGCAATTCACGGTAGACTTCCATCATCCGATACGACGGGTGACGGTAAAGGTGAAGGTTTAGGCGGTTTAGCAGATATACCCCACACAGATATAAACATATATCCAAAAGACAAATTCGGTATGATCTATCAGTATGATGCAAATGATGCACTTATTAGTAGTGATGACCAAAATATATGTTCAATTTTAGCATCTATAGAGGACTCTAACACTTCACTTCCTTTAGTTGAATTTGAAGATAATACAACTAAATACTCGGTTGCGGCAATAGTTATATCTAAAGGGAAAGATAAAATACTTACCGGCAGAAATGAAAATGATGGGGATACGGCAACTTCCGACAGAATATACGAGATGAGAAAAAATCTATATAATGAAGAGATAAATAATGACCTTGTAGTAGAACTAACTGCCAATGAATTGTACGGAAGATTATGTTCAACAGGTATGGGTGGCGACGGTAATGGAAGTGGTGGAGACTGGGAAGAGGGTGTAAGCTGTGACACTTATACAATAATATCAGGTTTGGATGATCTATATTACAATCATGAAGAGTCATCTTCATGGTGGGGGACAACACATGATTGTGATACTTTAGGAATTGATCCTTCAGGTACAGATCTATATGGAAACGATCCTGTTACTATAAGTGCTACAAACAATGAAAATGAACTCTTTTATAAAGAGTGTGATGGTCAAAATGCCTTACAGGTTACACGTGAAAATGCTTATGATGCAGATATAAATAAAAACTGTATAGTTCTAATAGAACACAACGCAGACGGGGCAAATGTAGATGTAGTTGATGATGACGGAAGCGGTACCCCTCCTGCATTAGACTACCTGACGGTTACGGCTGTAGGTCCATGTGTTACATACTATCAAGGTGGTACAGACCCTGAACATAAAGTTGACTTACCTGACGGTAGTACAGTAAATATTTATGAGGATCAAACCATATTGTTTGATAATAATGATAATTCAACTTACAATACTCCTTTAACCTATGATGAGGCTGTAAATATAGATACGAATGGAAATAGTGACCTAAATATCTTTATTAAAAATAAATCATGTAATGCAGGAGACGGTAGAGATCTTATCAAATACGATGATAATTCAGCTACCCCATCGATGCAAATCCAAGCAGACGGAGACGTAGACTATAGTACCTCAAGCGGCGGTGCTACAGATACACTAAGGGATGGAGATACACTTCCAATAGTTACCGGTGAATCATACTTCTTCTATAGTAGAAATGGAAACAATGATGTAGAAGTTACTTACAATGATGTTACAACAGAAGATTCTAACGGTGATGGAACAGTACTTATTGAAAGACAAAACGGTAGAGGTGCCGCACCTGTACTTGCAGATAATTAAAGGAGATCATAGTATCTCTTTTAATCATAAATAAATAAACTCGGCAGATCATAAAGCGCTAGATTAAAATCTAATAATAAGAATTATTACTTCATTCTTTTAAGCTTTAAATAATAACATAAATGCTACTCTAAGAAAAATAAATAACTTTTAAGTAATCTTTATAGTTTACTATAGTAAGTTAAAATAGAAGGATAAAAGATGAAGTGCACTTCAAGAAAAGGATTCTCCCTTATAGAGATAGGTATCGTAATGGTTGTTATTGGTCTTATTATAGCAGCTGTTATGAAGGGTAAAGATGTAATAAAGAGTGCCGAGATGAAGGAGATTACTCAAAATTTTATGAGTAAATGGGTTAGTGCCTCAGATACATACTATGATAAATTAGGATATAATCCATACGGTCATAGAGCAAAAAGAATGATTGGTGGACAGACTACTGCAAATGTCCTTGATGTGTCATTAATAACAGAAACAAATGTAACAAATACTTGGAAAAATGCCGGTATCGATGTGAAAAATCTAATAAAAACAGATACGGGAGATCCCACTCAAGCATATATATCAGGTGAATTTACTGAAGACAGTAATGTACATTTAACTTTTGGATATGTTGCAATCACAGACGAAAATGCAAATACAAGAAAAAGAAACGTGGTTATATTCACTGCAGTACCGGTTGATGTGGCAAAAGCATTTGATAAACTCACAGATAGTATAGTAGATGGAACAGCAGGTAAAGTAGTAACGGACGGTAATTCATTTGATGTTGGTGATGCACATACAATAGATGAATCAATTACAATAGCAGACTGGGCTGACGTAGAAGAAAACAAAGTTACGGATGTATACATAATTCTAGAACACTAAAATAACAAAAAAGAGGGGGGAGGTGTTAGATTTCTTTTCCCCTTTTTACTTTTAAACTGTAAAGTTCCTCACTAAATTCTCACTATTCAAAAAATAAAAAAAATATATATATTTAAATTAGGCTTAACCTGATATATTAATAATATATATTAACCCTATAGCTAAAGGCTTATAAGAGATTTGATAATTTTTTTTAGCATCAAAATATTACAATTCCGTTACAGTGTAAACTTTTTTTACATCTTGCAACTAATTAAAAAATATATTACTATTTCAATGTTCAAAATTACAAAACACAAAAAGGAGACTACATGAAAGTAGGTATGAGAAAAGGATTCTCTCTAATTGAGATCGGAATTGTTATGGTTGTAATCGGTTTAATTATTGCAGCTGTTATGAAGGGTAAAGATGTTATTAAAGGTGCTGAAACTAAAGAGGTAGCACAAAACTTTATGGGTAAATGGGTTTCTGCAGCAGATACTTATTATGATAAAATGGGATTCAATCCTTACGGTACAAGAGCAATGCCAATGATTGGTGCTACTCCAAATACTGCAATATTAATGAATATTCCTGGAGAAACAGATCCAGATGCAAATGTTACAACTACATGGCAAGCTGCTGGTATTGATATTAGAAACTTGATTAAGACTGATACTGGTAATCCAACTAATGCTTATATTGCAGGTGAGTATACAGAAGATAGTGAAGTAACAGTAGACTTTGCATATGCAGAAATTAATGAAAGAATGAGAAACGTTGTTATCTTTAATGATGTTCCTGTAGATGTTGCAAAAGCTTTTGATAAGTTAGTTGACAGTTCAGTAGATGGATCTACTGGTAAAGTTGTGACTGATACTACAACTGCTGATACAGTAGGTAATACTAATGCTGCAGCTGTTACATTTGTAACTACAGCTTGGCCAGATGTTACTGAAAATGCAGTAACTGACGTATACATAATACTAGAACATTAAGACCTTTAAAAAGTAAAGAGTAATAACTCTTTACTTTTATTTTCTTTTTAAAGTATTAAGAGTAAAATTTTAAAAAGAACATAAAGAAGTATAATGAAAAACTACAAAAAAAGCAAAAAAGCCTTCTCCCTTATAGAACTCTCTATAGTACTTATCATAATAGGTATTATAATATCAGCTGTAATGAATAGTGGTGATATAATCAAATCTGGCGAATCTAAACAATTTTATCAAACATTTGCAAGAAAATGGACAACTGTACTTGATAGTTATTATGATAGGATGGGTAGTGAATTAGGTGATTCTTCTCTACATGGTGGCATAGAAACTACAAAAGATGGTTATTTTGACGGTATTGTAGTTGAAGTAAATACAATAGAAAATATAAAAAACTCCGGTATAAATCTAGACAGAGTAATAACTACAAATCAAGATATATCATCGAAATATATTATAGAGGGTGAAGATAGTGGCTATCAAATTGTGGAGATATATCTTGGTGCATATATACTAAATGATACAAGATATAATTTTATGATATTAAAAAATATACCGATTGATATAGCTTTGACCATAGACAGGTATGTAGATAGTGTAAGTGATGGAAAAGACGGCAATGCCATAGCTATCCAGAAATCAGTCACAGATAATACTCTGCCGGACAATTTATCTGATATAACTTCATTAGGTTTAGGGTATAGTGAAATCAATACAGTTACAAAGACTACAAATTTGGGTATAATGTTGGAACACTAAGTTAAGAATTAAGAGTTAGGAGATAGCTCTTACTTTTTAGCTTTGAAAGGATTAAAGATGAAAAAGAACTTCAAGAAAAAGGCGTTTACGCTTATAGAGATATCTATCGTACTTGTAATTATAGGTATTATATTGGCTTCTGTGATGAAAGGTAGAGACCTTATAAAAGGATCACAGATAAAAGAGTTCAATCAGGTATTTGTATCTCAATGGGAAACTATAGCAAACTCATATTTTAGTAGAATGGCAAATGTTCTTGGAGACGGCGAGATTAACGGCGGTACAGCAGGGGAAGAACCGGACGGCTTTATGGACGGTGAAGATAGCAATACTACTTTACAGGCATTGACAGATTCCGGTATCGAGGTTACCGAGCTTATAAAATCGGACCTAAATGATCCTTTCTATAGAACAGTAGACGGTGAGATGGCAGGTAAGTGTAGAGTTAAGATTGGATTTTGTTACTATAAGATCAACGGTAAGTCTAAAAATGCTCTTGTTTTTATGAATATTCCTAACGATATAGCACAAGCTATAGATACAATAAGGGACGGTCAGCCTGACGGTACAAAAGGTTCTGTCCTTGCAGTACAGACAAAAGGTACAAGCGGTGATGACTCTGTAGAGCATACCCTTTGGGATGCAGGATCAACTATAACACCTGTTGAGTGGAATGATATACCTTCAAATACTAGATATGTAAAACATATGCTAGTGATCTTGGAGCATTAATTATGAAAAGAAAAGCATTTACACTTATTGAGATATCAATTGTACTTGTTATAATTGGTATAATATTGGCTGCTGTTATGAAAGGTAGAGATCTTATAAAAGGTTCTCAAATCAAAGAGTTTAATCAAGTTTTCGTATCCCAGTGGGAAACTGTAGCTTACTCATATTACAGTAGAATGGCAAGGTGTTTTAGGTGATGGTGAAAAAAACGGCGGTACTGCAGGGGAAGAACCTGATATGCTTATGGATGGTGCAGAAAGTAATCTGACCATTCAGCCCTTATCTGATGCCGGCATAGATATAACTGAGCTTATAAAATCTGATACAGGTGATCCATTTTTTAAAACAATTGATGGAGAGTTTGCAGGAGTGCAAACCGTAAAACTGGCATTTGCCAACTATGTTATAAACGGTAAAAGAAAAAATATACTTGTTTTTCTGAATATACCTAATGATATTGCTCAAGCTATAGACACCATAAAAGACGGTCAGCCTGACGGAACAAAGGGTTCTGTTATTGCAGTTCAGCCAAGAGGAACTAATGCCAGAAGAAAATATTTACTTCGTAAGAACGGTAGAAATATTGATCCTTATATTGTTGATTGGACAGATGATAAGTATAATGTCAAACAGATGCTGGTCATACTTGAACAGTAAATAAAAAAGACAATAAATATTGTCTAAAAATCATATACAATAAATAAATTGTATTTAAGGTAAAAATATGAATCTGTTATTAGTTGATGATGATGATCTTTTAAGATCACAGATAAGTTTTAGTATCTCATCCTTATTTGATGATATATATGAAGCTTCTAATAAAGAAGATGCCTTTGAACTTATAAAGAACAAACATATTGATATAGCTTTAGTGGATCTTTCATTAGATACAGAATTTGACGGTGTAGATATATCTAAAGAAACCCTGGCAAACAGTATCAAAACAATAATCTTTACGGCAAATCAGTCACAAGAGATAGTTAAAGAGTTTATAAAAGACGGTGTTTTTGACTATATTAACAAACCAATAGAGATACCATCTTTGATAAATGCCCTTAATAGGGCAAAACTTTTTGTGGAAAATGAGAAGAAACTAGCAGAAGAGAATATCTATCACCTAAATCAATGTGTTGATGCCAAAGAGGGGATAAAAAGTTCTTTAACGCATCTTGAGAAAGACCTTCTTATAAAGATACTTAAACAAAATGAATTTAATATATATCAAACAGCAAAACTATTAAACACAAAAAGGGAAAATATATACTATTTTATGAAAAAATATAACATAAGCAGAGACTAGAATGTATGAACATATAGAAGAGTATATCCCTTATATATTTATAGGTATTGGGGTATTTAACATAATCATAATTCTTTATTTTAAGTTTTTTTTAAATAAGGCAATAAGAAATATCAATAAGGTTATAAACTTAAACAAAGATGTAAACTATGATATAGAGAAGTTTTTAAAAGATCTATCAACTATAATAAATGATTTAGGGATTGAAAACTACAACTATGAACTATATTTTCAAGACCAACTAATAGACTCTAAAATATCTAATAGCTGTGGACGAAGAATAGAAGACACTATAATACTAAATGACTATAAAGTTCTAATAAAACTTTGTCCAAAAAGATTTGTAGGCGAAAATCAAGACAACTACACTATGCTTCTAAAGATCATCAAACTTATCATACAAGAGGATCTTCTAATAAAAAACAAGTCTATAGACAAAAGCTTTGCAAATATATCAAAGTTTCACACTTTTATACTCCATGATACAAAGAATATTTCTCAGTTTTTTCAAACTTTAAACTATAATATACAGCAGTGTAAAACTCAAGAAGATAAAGATAAACTTTTTGAGTATCTTAAAACATCAACAGTAACATTAAACGATAAAAGTTCAAAAATACTTAAACTACTTGAGATAAACAACTGTCAAGAGGTGTGTGATGAAAAATCAAATATAAACTTAAAAGAGTTTATAAATAGTATTTTGCATATACAAAATCTTAAAGCAACTATCACAGGTGATGCAATAATAAAGCAAAACAAAACTGCTCTATATATGATAATAGAAAACATGATAAAAAATATTTCCGATAAGAAAAAACATGAGCCTGATCTAAAAGTATATATTGCAATAGAGGAAAAAGGTGAATATACTCATATCATATTTATAGATACGGGGAGTAAAATAAAAAATATCCAAAAAGTCTTCGAACCTTTTTATACAACAAAACAAAGCGGTCTAGGGATAGGACTGTATAAAGTAAAAACTATTATTGAACAGATAGGCGGAAAGATACACGTAGCCAACACCTCTCAAGGTGTTGAATTTAGATTAATATTTTAATCTGTCAATACGATAGATTAAAGATCTATTTTATTAGTATCTAGTATTTCACGATTCTCTTTCTTTAACTCTTCAAGCCTCTTATTATTTTCAAGTGAATAATCGTGCATATAAAAGTGTAATGTATTATGATTTGACCAGTAAAAAATCTTAAAACCAAACCCATCTTTAGTATGATATAGACATTCATGTCTAACTGGATCTTTTTCTATGTTTCCCCATCCTATCGTATAAAAATTTGATTCAGGCTTGTAGCATGTTACATCTGGATTACCGTATTTTAATTTCAATTCATCTAGTATCATATCCCAATGTATACTTTCATCTAAAAGTTTTTTTCTTTTTATCTCAACCACCATATCACTCTCAGGGTTAAGTCTAACTGATATATAACCTTTTCCCTTATATCTGCAGTCATAAAAGATACCATTATTAACCAAAGGCTTTTTACACAAGTTTAATTCCTCTACTTGACCAGAAGACATTCCCATCTTTATCCCTTTTATATCAGCCCCTCTGGATCTATCCTCTGCATCTCCCTGCTTATTTCCACAACCAGTCATAAAGAGTCCAATGCTCACTAGTGACATCATACCGATTTTAATATTTTTCATACTATCCCTTTTAGTGCCGATATCATAATAAAAATAAAAATTATTTAACAGTATGCTATCATAATATATATTAGTGTTATGTAAAATAAATAGTATTTTACTCTTCAGAAAGCTTGTTTATTGCATAATACAACACAGCTAAAAAACTAATACCGATAGCTAATATTGCTAAATTCACTATAAATCCTTTATCTATTTTACTTCATCTAATTTAGCTATTTATTATTAAATATAAAAATATATACATTAGTCAAACTTCATAGAAAAATCCAACCACGTTGCTTGATGGATGATACTACCGCTGCTAATTGCATCTATACCGCTGTCAATATAGCCGGTAATAGTTTCAGTTGTTATATTACCGCTTGCTTCAAGCAAGATATGTGGATAGTTTACATCTCTAAAATCTGCAACTTCTTTTATTTGATCAGGTGTCATATTGTCACACATGATTATATCTGCACCTGCATCCATAGCTTCTTTTACCTGCTCAAAGGTTTCACACTCTATCTCTATCTTTGTTACCCAAGAGATTCTTTTTCTTGCTTTTTTTACAAACTCTTTTAGATCCGGTATAGTTTTTAGGTGAGTATCTTTTAGCATAAGACAATCATCAAGTCCGAGCCTGTGGTTGATAGCCCCACCTACTCTTGAAGCATACTTTTCAAAGTCTCTAAGCCCAGGCCTTGTTTTTCTTGTATCTAAAAGAACCACTTCACTACCCTCAAGTAGTTTTGCATATCTGTTAGCATTTGTAGCAATTCCGCTTGCATGCTGCATAAGATTTAAAAAAGTTCGCTCAGAACTTAAAAGAACCGATGCTTTACCCTCTAATTCAGCTATCACATCACCTTTTCTTACCTGTTCACCGTCTTTGAGTAAAAACTTACAGTCAAACTTCTCAGCTCTTGCTAAAACCTTTGCATATTTTACACCTGCTATGATACCGTCATCTTTTGCAATAACTCTTGCCGTAAATCTTCCTTTTGGTGCTATATCAAAAAAAAGGTCACCTCTTCCATTATCTTCTATTATTGCATTTTTTACAAATTTTCTTATATTAATTGCCATTAATAAATTTCCCCATTTACTTTATTTATCATATATTTAGAATTAAAATTTTCTAAAAAACTTTTGTCATTTATCAAACTTGAATAATCAATATTGCCAAAATCTTTTTCATTTAAACTATACATAGATACATTCTCTTTTTATCATCAGTTTTATAGTTGGAATAAATATATTTCTTTCCTCTAGTATATCTATATTTGTATGAAAATGACTAAATAACTTTTCTCTAAATTTTTCTATATCTGATACAGAGGTATCAGATGATATTAAAAGATCGATATCACTTGTTTGAGATTGTTTATCTTTTGCGTAACTACCATAAAGTGCTATCTCTTTAATATTATATTGTTTTTGCAATGACTTTTTATTCTCTTTTAAATATTTAAGAATAACACTTTTAGTCAACATACTAAACCTCAAACATTCTTTCTAGTGCAATTCTTGCATATTTTACCGTATCTTCTGATACTTGGATCTCTGTTTCACAATTACCCTCTTTTATTGCTTTTAGAGTATTGTACAAGTCTTCTAGTGTTGTTTCATTCATTGTTGGACACTCAGGCTTTGTAGAGCTTAATACATACGTATTTTTATCTCTTAGTCTATTTACCATATTAAATTCTGTTCCCACTACTACTTTTTGTTCTGGGTCTAACTCTTCTGTGATATATTTAATAAGCTGTGAAGTACTCCCTACAAAATCAGCTTTATCACAAACAGCAGGATCACACTCAGGGTGAACAGCTACAAGAATATCTGGATACTTCTCTTTATAAAAATCCACATCCTCAGGAGTAAATAGCTGGTGTACTGAACAAAACCCGTTAAAACAGATAATATCTGATTTTTTTACATCCTCTATATCATCTATTCCAATAACGGCAGACTTCAATCCAATTTGCTTTGCAAAATTCTGACCTAAACATCTGTCAGGGACAAAGAATATTTTCTTACCGCTCTCAAGCCCTTTGCTTATTATTTTAAAAGCATTAGAACTTGTACAAACGTATCCGCCCATTTTACCAACTGCTGCTTTTACTGCCGCACTTGAGTTAATATATGTTATTGGAAGGATATCTTCATTTGCAATTCCCGCTTCATTTAGTATCTTTAGGTTCATATAGAAGTGTTCTACATCTATCATCTTAGCCATTGCACAACATGCAACTTTTGGCATAAATACTCTTTTTGAAGGATCAAGTACTTTTACACTCTCCCCCATAAAACCCACCCCGCAGAAAACTATATTTTTATTAGGTGCTGCCTTAGCTCTTTTAGCTAACTCCAGACTATCTCCTGTGATATCAGCCATTTCAAATACTTCATCTTTTTGATAGAAGTGAGCAACTATAGTTACATCTAGTTCCTCTTTAAGTTTTAAGATCTCTTCTTTTAGATTCATAAGTTTTTACCTTGTTAATTATTGATGTGAATATAGCGAAATTTATGTTATATAAAGGTTATTGTATTAGTGAGCCTTTTTTATGCTATAGATAATGTGAGTTGAAGTAACACTATACTTTTAATTCTTTACAAAATTATTTTACACGATGATAAATTATTTCCATATCAGAGTTTAAATCTTTAACTTTAACTAACTCATCATCAATAAAAATATATTCTCTACTAAGATTTATACTGTTTGTAACGATTACCTTACCATCCTCTATCTCATATTCACAGCTTATATGTTTTCCGTTGTAGATATACTCGTCTTCTTTAAACTCAATAACTTTTGGATTTGCATTTTCATTTACGTTTTCAAACTGTTTGTCTCTAACCCAAACTCCCAATAGATCATTACCTTGACAACCTGTAAAAATAACAGTTATAACTAATAAAAATAAACTTCTATATAAATATTTCATAATTTTCCTTTTTATTATGTTATCATATTTTTATTATATATCAAATAA
>JAYEMD010000089.1:0-15715 GCA_034717895.1 Campylobacterota bacterium
AATGTAGATAATAAATTGTTACAAAAAGTGTCATAGAATGGTGGAATAAGAATGTTTAGTTAAGTGGTCTTGACAAAGGAGGACATTATAAAGGACTAACAAATCTTAGGAGAAGAACAAGTGAATAGTGGGATTTTTTGAGCTTTTATGTGTCGATTAAATAGAATATAAAGATAAGAGTTTCAAGCCGTATAGTTCACTTGTTTCTCAACTCAAACGTTATCTAAAAATACCATTAAAGTATTTACTATAATTAACTTTGATACAATATTATCAATAAAGAAAAAGCAATTTTAGAATTACATAAATTGATAAAGGAGTTATGATAATGCACAAACAAGATATTTTAAACTATTTAAAGTCAAATCAAGAATACTATCATAATCAATTTGGAATACAATTTATTGGTCTCTTTGGTTCATTTGCCAGAGATGAAGCAACTGATAATAGCGATATAGATATTTTATATAAAATTGAAAAAGATAAGAAGCTATCAATGTTTAAATATCTTAAACTCACTAAACAACTTGAAGATTTTTTTAATAAAAAAATAGATTTAGTAAGAGATGAAACATTAAAATTGCAAGTAAAAAACTATATTCAAAAGGATATTAGCTATGTTTAAAAGCAATAGAGATTATAAGCTTTACTTTGAAGATATAGCTTTTGAGTGTAAAAATATTAAAAAATTTGTTGAAAATACTACTTATGATGAATTTACGGAAAACCTTGAAAAAGTTTATGCAGTCGCAAAAGCATTCGAAAATATCGGAGAAGCTGTAAAAAATATACCAAAAGAGTTTACAGAAGAATACCCTGAAATCCCATGGAGTGAAATAGCCAAAATGAGAGATGTTTTAACTCATCATTATTTTGGAGTAGATGATAAAGTTTTGTGGGATACTTTAGGTGAAGATTTTGATGAATTCGAAAAAGCTATCAATGATATGCAAACCAAAATGGATAACAAATCTTAGCATCAAACAGGTAAACCTGTCAATGAACTCAAACGTTAGACAAAAAAAGGGTGCTGAAATATCTTTATATGAAATAACTTTATCAGAGATGGAAAAATTTTTTAATTTATTACATTCAAAAATAGAAGAACCAGAATATATTGAATTAGGTGGTCGTAAGGTCTTTAGATATAAAAACAAATCAGCTAATATTGCTATGATACAATATATGGCAAGAGTGATAAGTGGTTTGTACTCTACAAAATTATTAATTGAAAATACTTTTATACAAGAGTGTAACGCATTATTTAGAACAATTGATGAATTTAATCAAAATATATCATTTTTAGGATATTCATTAATTGATGATGAAAAAACACAATTACAACAAATTTTTTTAGATAATTTTTTTCAAGAAGAATTTGACAATCCTAAAAATGCTTTTTTATCAACACAAAAAAGAGGTATGGTATCAAGAGACAAAATTAGAGCCTATATATCTCAAAGAAATGAAAATCCAGTTAATCCAAGTGATACGCAAAAAAACTATGAAACCATAGATAAATTTTATTCAGGATTTGTACATGGTACATCGGTATCAATAATTGATATGTATAGTGCCAATCCATCTAAGTATCATTTAAATGGATTATCTTATGAAGCTCCTAGTTTAGATTTAGCAAAACAATATTTTGAAGACCGTTTATATGAATCTATACTTTCCTTATCATTTATTGCTTTATCACTCAAAGAACAGGATATATTTAAGATTTGACTTTTAAGGGCAAACAGGTAGAGATGTATATGAAGATCCAAATATTGGTATTAAAAAAATGAAAGTTAAAAACAAATAATATAAGTTCTAATTAAGAAGTTAAAAAGTTAATAATAGATAAAATGAAGCAATAAATACAAAGGAAAGGCACAATATGACAAAAGCATTTTTAGAACCAATGATTATAAAAACTGAAAGTGAAAAGTTGATAGTAAATGCTTTTTCACAAAAAAATTTAAAAAAAGTAGAAACTTACAATGCTACAAAAAGAGCTAATTTAAAACAAGTTCATAAAAGAAAACTATCAGTAAGTGATATTTTTTAAATAAATCATCTTCAATGAATAGAAATAAATTTGATGATGATTTTTCTTGTTTCAGTTTATCTGAAATAATAGAAAACTCAACTTCTAACAATAAAGTCAAAAAACTATTACAAACCTTTAAATGTGACCAAAACCTAGACTTACAAGATTTTTTACATAATAAAGCCTTAGTATTTGAAAAAATTTAAGATCAAGAACATATCTTTATATTGATAATAATTCAAAAAATATAGTAGCTTATTTTACAATAGCTATAAACACACTTTATACAGACAATATCTCAGCAGAAGTTATAAAACTTTTAGATAGATATAGAGATGACACAAAATCCATACCATGTTTTTTAATCGGTCAATTAGGCAAATCAGACTTATACAAAGATGTTAAAATAGGTCAATTTATAATAGAAGATGCAATTGAAACAATAGATAAATCTCAAATCTCGTTAGGTGGTAGATTTATCCTTTTAGATTCTATAAATATAAAAGAGGTAATATCATTTTATGAGGATAATCTATTTTTTGCAATAGAAGACAATCAAGAACTGGATAGTATCAAAATGATAAAACCATATTTTACAAATGAAGAAAAAGACTAAAATAGTTTACTGCAAGCTGTCACTAGTTGGCAATTGTCTAACAAGTCAGAGAAACTAACAAGGCTATCAAAAAAAGAAGTCAAAATATTTAGAACCAATTTTAGCTATATAATATAGATACTAATGACAACAAAAGCGGTATCCTAAAAAAGTGTTAAAGCGACAGATATTTACAAGGATATTATACTTTTTATACTAAAACAAATAGCTGTGCTTATTTCTATTGTTATATTTCCTTCATTTTATAGCTTTTACCTAACTATTTCATAAAGTTACATAAATATAACATAAATATTATAATCCTAACTTATGTTTCTATAAGTTACATTTAATTAGAATTTGTTCAAGATATATTGTATTTTACTATATTTTGTACCACTTTAAAACAGAATATGTAGAATGTAATCTAATTTTATACAAAACAAGGGGAAAAGATGAAAAAACTGTTAAAACTTTCGATTGCTGCTGTTACGGCGTGTGCTATAGGTGCTAATGCCGGTACATTAGATAATGTTAAAAAAACTGGTGTACTAAAATGTGGTGTAAATACTGGTCTACCTGGATTTTCTGAAGTCGGTGCTGATAAACAATGGAAAGGACTAGATGTAGATGTATGTAGATCTGTTGCAGCTGCTGTTTTCGGTGATGCTTCAAAAGTAAGATATGTACCATTAACTGCAAAAGAGAGATTTACTGCTTTACAAAGTGGTGAGATTGATATCCTTTCAAGAAATACTACATGGACAAATACAAGAGATACTTCACTTGGTCTAAATTTTGCAGGTGTGACTTATTATGACGGTCAAGGTTTCTTGGTATCTAAAGATCTAGGTGTAAGAAGTGCAAAACAATTAGATGGTGCATCTGTTTGTATTCAAGCTGGTACTACAACTGAACTTAATCTTGCAGACTATTTTAATACAAATGGCATGAAATACAACCCTATTACATATGATACTACAGATCAGGTAGCAAAAGGTTTTGAAGCGGGAAGATGTGATCTTATCACTTCTGATGCGTCTCAGCTTTATGCTCTAAGAACAAAGATGAAAAACCCTAACAAATATAAAGTTCTTCCTCAAATCATCTCAAAAGAGCCTTTAGGTCCACTAGTAAGACAAGGTGATGATGAGTGGGCAAATATTGTTAGATGGTCTTTAAATGCACTAAAGTCAGCTGAAGAGTTTGGTATCACTTCACAAAATGTTGACAAGATGGCAAAATCATCTAAAAACCCTGAAGTTAAAAGAATACTGGGATCTACCGGTAAGATCGGTGAAAACCTAAAGCTTGATGCGAAATGGGCATACAATATCGTAAAACAAGTTGGTAACTACGGTGAGTCTTTTGAAAGAAACGTGGGGATGGATTCTCCACTAAAAATCAAAAGAGGACTAAACAACCTTTGGACAACTAAAGGCGGTCTTCAATACGCTCCTCCATTTAGATAATTTTTATAAAACGTGTCAGGTAATCTTACCTGACATATTTTTACTCATAAACTTAATAATATAAAAGGATTATCTTGGGATTACTTAACAATCAAAAATTTAGAGCAATTTTCTTTCAGCTCATTACAGTTATCGGTTTAGTTGCTTTTTTGTGGTATATTACTACAAATATGTTTCATAATATAGAACAAAGAGGCATAACAACAGGGTTTGATTTTTTTGATCAGGTTGCGGGCTTTGGTATCTCTGAATCACCTATAGAATATAACGACACAGATTCAACTTATTTGGACGCATTTTATGTGGGACTTGCAAATACACTTATGGTATCGGGTGTGGGTATCTTTTTCGCATCTATTATTGGTGTTATTATAGGTGTGGCAAGATTGTCAAAAAACTACATCATAGCAAAATTATCTCTGGCATATATAGAATTTTTTAGAAATATCCCTATACTTTTACAAATACTGTTTTGGTACAATGTAGTCCTTGCCGCACTTCCTAGTCCAAGACAGAGTATGCAGCTTAGTGAAAATATATTTTTAAACAACAGAGGGTTTTATGTACCTAGACCTCTCCTTGAAAGTGGTTTTATCTATGTTGCTTTTGCATTTGCTATAGCCGTAGCCATTATATACTATTTAAGAAAATGGTCTAAAACAAGATTTGAAGAGACAGGTCAAGAGTATCCACTTTTTCTTGTATCTATAGCTGTTCTTATATTAGTTCCCCTTATTACTTTTTTAGCTTCAGGGTCTCCTATATCTTTTGATGATCCTGCACTTAAAGGCTTTAACTTTAGAGGCGGTATGAGCTATTCACCCGAGTTCTTGGCACTTACCTTTGCTCTTAGTATCTATACGGCAACTTATATAGCAGAAGCTGTAAGAAGTGGTATAGAAGCTGTTGCTAAAGGGCAAAAAGAAGCAGCAGCTTCACTTGGGCTTTCAAACTATCAGTCACTAAAACTTGTGGTACTTCCACAAGCAATAAGAATAGCAATACCCCCTATTATCAATCAGTACCTAAACCTTACAAAAAACTCATCGCTGGCAACTGCTATTGGTTATCCGGAGCTTGTAACTGTTTTTGCAGGAACCGTACTCAACCAAACAGGACAGGCTATAGAGATAATACTTGTAACTATGTCCGTATATCTGGCTATTAGTTTGTTTATATCCTTGATACTAAATATTGTAAATAAAAAAATGGAAATAAAGGGTAGATAATGGCAATATATGAGATAAAACAACCAAGACCGGCTCCTTCAAATTTAAGAGGTCCTGTAAAGTGGGTCATAGAGAATCTCCTATCCTCCCCTTTTAACGTGGCATTAACACTTATGGGTATCACACTTTTACTTTGGGTGATTCCTCCGTTTATACAATGGGCACTAATAGATGCCGACTTTGTGGGTTCTACAAAAGAGGACTGTACGGGAAACGGTGCTTGCTGGGTATTTGTAAAAGAGAAACTTAATCTTTTTATATACGGTTTTTACCCTGAAAGTGATTATTGGAGAATAAACCTCTCTTTCTTTTTATTTTTTGTATTTGGAGGATTGTTTAAATATATCGGTAAAAACTTTGTACAAAAGATACTAATATTTTTAGCTTATCCAATTATCGCATACTTTTTAATAAGCGGTGGTTATTTTGGACTGGAGACTGTTACAACCGATAAGTGGGGAGGTCTTAGTTTAACTTTGATCGTTGCATCTATTGGTATAGTTGCAGCATTTCCTATTGGTGTGATACTTGCCTTTGGTAGGCAGTCTGAACTTCCTATTATAAAAAATATCAGTATCGTATATATAGAGTTTATAAGGGGGGTTCCGCTTATCTCTATACTGTTTATGGCTTCTGTTATATTACCTCTTTTCTTCCCTGAAGGGATGGACTTTGATAAACTTTTAAGAGCACTTATAGGTATAACTATGTTCCAATCTGCTTATATAGCTGAAGTTATAAGGGGTGGTCTTCAAGCTATACCAAAAGGTCAATATGAAGCTGCCGATTCATTAGGGCTTTCTTATTGGCAGAAGATGCTGCTTATTATTTTACCGCAAGCATTAAAAGTTGCAATTCCAAATCTTGTAGGTGCATCTATTGCACTTTTTAAAGATACTACCTTAGTACTTATTATAGGTCTTTTTGATCTTTTGGCAATGGTACACTTAACAGGAAGTGATGCTTCATGGCTTGGATATGAAACAGAAGGGTATGTATTTGTTACCTTTATATTTTGGATGTTTTGTTTTTCTCTTTCAAAATACGGTAAATACTTAGAAGTAAAATATAATACAGATAATAGGTAAGAAACGTGAAACATATGACAAACTTATCTCATATGCACCAATGGAAATAAAAGGAAAAAAATGAATAATGAAAATTTAATTGAGATAAAAGATCTAAACAAATGGTACGGTGATTTTCATGTACTAAAAGATATAAACCTAAATATAAAAAAAGGTGAGATAGTGGTGATCTGCGGTCCATCAGGAAGCGGTAAATCAACAGTTACAAGATGTATGAACTATCTTGAAACATTCCAAGAGGGTACTATAAATGTAAACGGCACCATTCTTACAGATGATGTAAAAAAAATAAAACAAGTAAGAAGTGAAGTAGCTATGGTGTTTCAACACTTTGAACTTTTTCCACACCTAAGCATCTTGGACAATCTGATATTAGCCCCAACTTATGTACACCATCAGCCAAGACATGAAGCTATAGATACGGCTATGAAATACCTAGAAAGAGTAAACATAGCAGATCAAGCACACAAATATCCAAATCAGCTAAGCGGTGGTCAAAAACAAAGAGTAGCAATAGCAAGAGCACTTTGTGCAAACCCTACAATCATGCTTTTTGATGAACCCACATCTGCGCTTGATCCTGAGATGATCTCCGAGGTTCTTGATGTTATGGTAGAGCTTGCCAACGAAGATAAAACAATGGTATGTGTAACTCATGAGATGGGCTTTGCAAAAAAAGTAGCTGATAGGGTTATCTTTATGGCAGACGGACAGATCATAGAGGAAAATACACCCGAAGAGTTCTTTCACAATCCACAAAGTGACAGACTGAAACTGTTTTTAGAACAGATACTGGATCATTAAAAATATCTTTATATGCTTTTTGAGATAACGGAATTTATAGGGATAGCTTCTTTTACACTTAGCGGTTTTTATATAGCAATAAGAAACCGTCTAGATATTTTAGGTATCTTTATAAGTTCATTTCTTACGGCACTTGGAGGCGGTATCATAAGAGATACCATAGCAGGAGTTGCGCCTATATCTTTGGTTACGCTAAAACCGATGTTTATCGTACTGTTTATGATAGCATTACTTATTACATTGGGATTTCATAAAAAACAACAATATGATAAAAAACCTTTATTTGTATTTATAGACAGTATCGGGCTGGTCTCTTTTTCAATAGCAGGTGCTTTAGTGGCACTGGAACAAAACTTTTCTTTATCAGGTGTTATTATATTGGCATTTGTAACTGCGGTTGGCGGAGGTATACTAAGGGATATACTTATCAATGTGGTTCCATATGTTTTAAAAGGTGGATTTTACGGCATAATATCAATACTAATAGGTATAGCGATATATCAACTGAATTTAATATCTTATTTAAACTTCTATACAATTTTAGTAGTATTTATTGTATCTATAATTTTAAGAATGTTCGCATTTAAACAAAACTGGGAACTACCCAATATATATAAAACAAAAGGTTAATTTTTACATGGATATATACAACGCTTTAGCGCTATTCTTTGCAATGATAATACTTGCTGCCTCTCCAGGACCCGGACTCTTTGCCGTAGTATCAAGATCACTTGCCAGCGGTTTTTCCCATGCAAGTGTCGTAACTATGGGATTAATACTAGGTGACATAATTTATCTGTTATTGGCTATTTACGGTTTAAGTGAGATAGCAACACTTATGGGTGAATTGTTTATTGTTATAAAGTATTTAGGGGGAGCTTATCTACTTTATCTTGGATATAAGATATGGACTGCTGAAGTAAAAGAAGAAAAGATACACGGTATTAAAGAATCATCTTGGTTTGCAAATTTTTTAAGCGGTCTACTTATAACCCTTGGAAATCCAAAAGTGATAGTATTTTATCTAGGCTTCTTACCTGCATTTATGAATCTTCAAACTTTAAATAATAAAGATATTTTTATAGCTGTGTTTATAGTAGCTTCAACCTTAGGTGCAGTTATTCTATCTTATGCCTATCTTGCAGCAAGATCAAGAAAGTTTTTTAAAAGTAAAAGTTCAATGGAAAAACTAAACAAAACATCAGGAGTAGTTATGATAAGTGCAGGAAGCCTACTAATACTAAATAACTAACAGATGAATATAGTACAAAACCCTAAAGTAGTTTTTTACCTCCTAATGATACTTGCCATGATCTCTTGGGGAGCATCATGGGTCAATGCAAAAGTTATAAGTGATTATATAAGTGCCCAAGAGCTTGTATTTTATAGATACCTGGTCACTGTTGTCACTTTGATACCTGTTTTAATATATATGAGGAAATCATTTAAAATAGATATAAAAACAATATTTTTAGCACTTTTGGCATCATCTTTTTTGATACTATATTCTATATTTTTTTTGATGGGACAAAATATGGAACCTCCGGCCTTGGAGGTGCTTTTGTAACAACTTTGACCCCTATTCTTACCTTTTTACTTTTAGTATCGTTTTTTGGAAAGAGATTACTAAAAAAAGATATATGGGCGCTTATACTTGGTGCTATCGGTGTTGCTACCATTTTAGATATATGGTCATTTAGTCTTGAAGAGATATTTGTAATATCTAATCTGTATTTTATATATGCAAGCTTCTCCTGGTCATTTTTAACCATAACTAATTCAAAATTAAAAAGCATGGATCATTTGATGTTTACTTTTTACGTATATGTTTTTACTGCAATTATAGGATATTTTATTACACCTTTTCAAAGTGGGAGTATTTTTACATTTGATATGATATTTTGGATAAACTTTTTTATCATATCCGTTTTAAGTACAACTTTTGCCACCTCTATATATTTTGTAGCTATTAGTAAACTTGGAACCCATGAAGCAAGTTCTTTTATATTTTTAGTACCCTTTAATGCTATCTTTTTAAGCTGGTACTTCCTAGATGAAGCTATATCTCTTTCAACAATTTTGGGTACAATTTTAACAATAACAGCCGTTTGGATCTTAAATAACGGCAAAATAGCCATACCTGATATTTTAAAAAGGAAGATCGGTTGAATATTGACAACAAAACCATAAACAATGTTTTAGAGATCTTGAAAAAAGAGTTAGTTCCCGCACAAGGCTGTACAGAACCTATTGCTATTGCATTTACAGCCGCAAAAGCAAAAGAGTTTATGCTTGATATGGATATTCAAAAAGTTGTTATAAGAGTATCCGGGAATATTATATGTTAAAGTAGAGCTTCATTCAAAAGAGCACTTTAGCAGTGTAGAGATAAAATATTTTCACACCAATATCACGCAGATAAAAAAAGACAAACAGATAATATTACAACAAGCCTGCAATGATACCTGCTTCAATATAAAAGAGGAACAAAGAGAAAAGTTAAGTGTAGAGTTGATATATGAGCTTGCAAAAATGATAGATATAGAAAAAATAAAACCCCTTATGGAAGATGTTATAAGTTTAAACTCAAAGATTGCATATGAGGGGTTATCAGGAAACTAGGGTATAAACATAGGGAAAGTTATACAAGAACATATCCAAAGCGGTTTTTACGGCAATGACATAAGAAACAAAGCCGCAAGCTTTGCAGCTGCAGGAAGCGATGCTTTGTGTTATATTGAAGGGTTTGGATATGATGTAATATCCCATGCCATTGCAAATCACTAGGGGACGTTTCTGGTATTATATATGACGGTGCAAAATCTTCTTGTGCTATGAAAATAGCTACAACTATATATGCTGCTTTTGATTCTTTTGTGTTGGCAACACACGGTAAATACCTGCATGGAGGTAACGGTATAGTTGCAAATGATATTTAAAAAACACTTGAATATATAGGAGAACTCTCAACAGACGGAATGAAAATAACCGATCAGATGATAATAGATATTATAAATACAAATAAACAGTAAAATAACAATTATGTTATCAACATCTTAAACAATCTATATAGATTACATGGGGTATAACAATATATAAAATGTTATAATACTATTTATGGATTTAACACTAAATAATTTATTTATTATCGGTATCATTTTTTTCTTAGGACTTGCTGCGGATGTACTTGGTAGAAAGACATCTGTTCCAAGGGTTACGTTCCTTATACTTACAGGGATAATGCTTGGTCCCTCTATCTTAAATATACTTCCTAAACACTTCATAAATAACTGGTTTGAAACTATAACCATAATTGCACTCGGGATGGTTGGATTTTTACTGGGACAACAGTTTACACTGAATTCTATAAAAAACATAGGAAAAATTGTCTTCTCAATAGCTATAGGTAAAGTTCTCTTTTCATTTCTACTTATATCCGTTACTCTTTTTCTATTTTTCAATCTTCCTTTAGAGATAGCTTTAATACTTGCAAGTATTGCAACGGCAACTGCACCTGCTGCTGTTTATGAAACAGTCCATGAACTACATATAAATAATAAATTCAGTAAAAAACTTCTGGCAATAGTTGCATTTGATGATATCTTGGCTCTTGTATTGTTTAGTTTGGTGTTGGCATTTGTTGGATTTAATAATGGGTCAGAGGAAACAAATATTATTGCAAATGGTTTATATGAGATATTTGGCAGTATCCTTTTAGGATTTACGGCAGGTTACCCAATTGCAAAAATAACAGGTCGTTTAAATGGTGGTGAACCTTTAATGGTAGAGGCTTTGGGAAGTGTATTTATAATATGCGGTGCAGCTATAATGCTTCATCTATCACCTATTTTAGCCACTTTGGCTCTTGGAAGTTCTGTAGCGACATTTGCATCACACCATACAAAACCTTTTCATGCCGTTAAAAATATAGAGTGGCCTTTTATGATACTTTTTTTCCTTCTTGCTGGAGCATCTTTAGATATAGAAGCATTATTTGGTATAGGTTTTATAGGTGTTGCATATATTGTTATGAGAGTAGTTGGAATATACATAGGGGCAAGAATCGGTGCAAAATTAACCAATGCAGATCAAAAGATACAACAATATATAGGACTGGCACTTATACCGCAAGCAGGGGTTGCAATTGGTATGGCACTTATGGCTTCACAAAGATTTGAACAATACAGTTCAATAATACTTCCAATAATTTTAGGAACAACCGTTTTTTTTGAGATCATAGGACCTGTTGCTGCAAGATTTGTACTAAAAAAGAGTTCTTAATATCAAATATTAAATAATCTCCACATCTTTTACGTCTATACCTGAAAGTTTTTCCATTTTTGTTTCCACTATATCTAAAAACTCTTCTCTGTTTTTCTCATCCATATTGCTTTTTAACATCTCAAGTATATATTTTATACCATTTGCATTGATCTTTTTTACACTTGCCAGGTAATGGGTAAATGCAATAAGTTTTACATCATTAATAGAGTAAAGTTTTTTTGATGATGTTTCTTTCTTTTCCGGTAATAAACCTTTCTCTTCATACATTTTCAATGTTCTTATTTTTGCAGTTAATAATTCTGCAATTGAACTAAGGGGTAATATATCTTTATCATTGTCTAAAAGTGCCAAGAGGTATCCTTTTTATATTTTTGTAATTATACAACTTATAATATTAAACATTTACTATGTATATTTTTACATATTTTTATGGTTATTTTTTACATATAATATGTGTATTATATTGCATAATTAAGTTATATATAAAAATTATATGTTATATTTTACACAAATTATGTGAAAAAATTACAGTATATAGGTAAAAATTATTTATATAGGATGTACTCTTTTCATATAAAAAAGGTAAAAATTGAACACAAATAATTTGCAAAATATAAACTGGCAAAAGTTAAACTGGTGGAACGAACTAAAAAACAATATAAATTCTATAGATAAATTAAAACAATATGTAGATCTTGAAGATGATGAGGAAACAAGTTTAAGGGAAGTTGTCGATAAACACCCTATGAACATCCCTAGATACTATCTCAACCTTATAGATCATAACAATCCGGATGATCCGATTAAAAAGCTGGCATACCCAAGTGAAGATGAGCTGGTGATAGCAGGAGCTATGGGAGAAACTACTAAAGACCCGTATGGCGATGATAAACACAACAAAGGAAACGGAATACTGCATAAGTACCCGTACTCTGCACTTATTGTTGCTACGGATTATTGTTCTATGTATTGCAGACACTGTTTTAGAAAAGCTATAGTTGGATTACCAAACGATAAAACGGTAGAAAACTTTCAAAATGCACTTAAATATATCAAAGAGCATAAAGAGATAACAAATGTGATCATCTCCGGTGGAGACCCTATGCTTATAGATACACCAAAACTTAAAAAGATGCTTGAGGGCTTAAAAGAGATAGATCATCTAAACTATGTAAGAATCGGTACAAGAACACCCGTAGTGTATCCTATGAGATTTTTTGATAAGGAGCTTATGGAGTATTTAAAAGAGTTCAACAAGGTAAAAACACTTTATATCCCAACTCATTTTAACCATGTAAATGAGATAACTCCAACAGCAAAAGAGGCAATTTTAAGAATAAGAGAAGCCGGGATCGCCGTAAATAATCAAGCGGTATTTTTAAAAGGTGTAAACGATAGTGTTGAGGATATAGAAAATCTGATGAACGGTCTAGTTAAAATAGGTGTGAATCCATACTATCTATACCAGTGTATGCCCGTAAGCCGTGTAAGAAATCATTTCCAAGTACCTTTAAGCCAAGGGGTTGATATAGTTGATGAGGCAAAAACCAAACTTGACGGTTATGCTAAAAGATTTAAATTTATTATGGGGCATGATATAGGCAAAATTGAAATAATCGGTAAAGCAGATGGTAAACTTATATTAAAACATATACACTCAAGACCCCAAAAACCACAAGAGGCAAGTAAAATTAAAATTATGAAGCTCACTGAAAATGCAGGTTGGCTTGATGATATGGAAGAGGTAAGACTTTAATATCATAAAACGGCAATCTATAAAGATAAGTCGAATCTAAACTTACAAATAGATTGCCTGGGTATTATTTTATATAAGTTATCTAAATTTTTATATAATTTTGATAAGATACTTATATGTATAAAGTTAAATTAACGAGGCGGTATATACCGGCATTATTGCTAATAACGTTGTTTACGCTTCTGTCACATTTTGTGTCAGAAAATATTATTAAGTCTAATAGTGAATATGCAAATATTATTAATATCAGCGGAAAGCAGAGGATGCTTTCTCAAAAGTTGGTGATTTTGGCAAGTAACTACCTTTTACACAGCAAAGATAAAGAGCAGTTTTTAGCGGCATTAAATGAGATTGAAACAGCTCATGAGTATCTAAAAACTAAAATATACAATGATACCCTTTATAAAATATACTTTAAAGAAGACCTAGATGGAGATCTAAAAGAATATCTAAATAAATTTTATATTATTTTAAATACAAAAGATAATAAATATTTGATATCTGTAATGAATAGTTCCAATAGTGTTTTAAAACAACTTGACAAAGCAGTGAAAGCTTATGAAAAACATTCAAATAAAGAGTTGAAAAAGCTGCGTAATTATGAACGATTTTTGTTAATATGTGCTTTGTCGGTTTTATTACTTGAAGCCTTATTTATATTTATGCCTGCAGCAAAACAAATAGAACAATCGGAAGAACTACTTAAAAGTTATCACCATGATTATGAAAATGTTATATTGGAAATAAGTAACAGCGCTATTATAGCAATAGATTGGAGAGGATATATCACAACATATAATAAAAAGGCTGAAGAGATATTTGGATGGTCCAAAGGTGAGATGATTGGTTTTAGACATTTGTCAAAAATCATACCTGAGGAGTATAAGCGGAAACATACAACAAAGATGGCTAATTTTTTAAAACATGGAGGATCCTCGGGTACATTGAATAGGACACATGAACTTAAAGGTTTACGAAAGAACGGTGAAATATTTCCAATTAGATTATCAATAGGCGGTAAATGGAAAACCAAACACACCATTGTAATTGCTACTATCGAGGATATTACAAAAGAGATACAACAAGAAACTATACTATTAGAGCAATCAAAAAATGCAGCAATGGGGGAGATGATCGGAAATATAGCACACCAATGGAGACAGCCTTTAAATGTGATCTCAACGGGAGCAACTGGATTAAAACTTGAAAAAGAGTACGATACTCTTACCGATGAGAGTTTTATTAAAAATGTGATATTATAAATGATAATGCTCAATACCTTTCCAAAACAATAGATGATTTTAGAGACTTTATAAAAGGTGATAGAAAAAAGATAAAATTTGAACTAAATGATGATATTGAAAGCTTTTTACATCTTGTGGAGGGCTCTGTGAAAAACAATGATATTAAGATAGTAAAAGAGCTGGATGAACAAATAGAGATAGATAGTTATCCAAACGAACTGATACAGTGTTTTATAAATATATTTAATAACTCAAAAGATATACTTAAAGATATTAAAACCAATAGATATTTTTTTATAAGCGCATATATAAAAGATGATAAGGTGATTATAAAGTTTAAAGACAACGCAGGGGGAATACCTGATAATATAATGCCTCATATTTTTGAACCTTACTTTACGACAAAACATAAAAGCCAAGGTACGGGACTTGGTCTTCATATGACATATAACTTAATTGTTGAAGGGATGAAGGGGACTATTGAAGTTGAAAATGTAACTTATAAATATCATGGGGAAGAATATACGGGAGCTTTGTTTAAGATAATTTTACCTTTAAAATAGTTATACCTCTTTTTATTATCTATTATAGCTCAATGATTTTTATGAGCTTAAATGACAAAATGCAATTTTTTTAAATTATATAATGATTTTTTGCTACAATAGATCACATATTACAAAAAGGATAACATATCATGGATGGAAAAATAATGGTTACTTATAAAATATTATGTAAAGCTGATTTTAATTTAGAGATAACATTGGAACAAATACTTTCAAATGAAAAAGTTGCAAAAACTATTAAGAGTGAATTTGCCAAAGGTATAAGAAATATTGATTTTGCATTTAAAAACAATAGTAAATTAAGAATTGAAACACAAAAAGAGCTCTATCAATTTGAAGCTTTAAAGGATGATTTTGCTGATCTGTTATCATTGGCAGAAGAGGATGCCACATCTAGGAAATTATATAAAAAAGATTGTGTGGGTATAGAGCTTGTGGATATTGAAATTTTAAATACATAAAATGTGAATAGTATATTGCTATTGTTTACATTTTTTATATGCCTTGTCAAATAGGTTTTTGTCAAAATAAACATCTAAAATATTACTAGCGGTGATAGTTTTAGAACTGTTTGTTTTATGATGCTTTTTAAGATTTATTTTTTGTATAAATTTTAAATCTTTACTATTTTTTCATTTTATT
>JAYEMD010000090.1:0-15615 GCA_034717895.1 Campylobacterota bacterium
CAATCAAGTTATGATGACTGAGTATTGGATTCCAAAAGATATTAACTTTTTATGGGCATTAGGTGTAGTTTTAGCTACAACATTCGCAATATTAGTTGTAAGTGGTATTTTCTTACTTATGTACTACAAGCCGGATACAGCTTTAGCATTTGATAGTGTAAACTATACAATTATGCAAGAGGTTGCTTACGGTTGGTTGTTTAGACATATGCATGGAGTTGCAGCTTCGGTTGTATTCTTAATTATATATATACATATGTTTACAGGTATCTACTACGGTTCTTACAAAAAAGGTAGAGAGATGATCTGGATCTCCGGTATGTTATTATTCGTAACATTCTCAGCTGAAGGATTCTCGGGATATATGTTACCATGGGGACAAATGTCTTACTGGGCTGCTGCGGTTATTACTAACTTATTTGCAGGCGGTTCTTTAGAAGCATGGGGACTTGTTGAGTGGATCAGAGGTGGATTTGCCGTTAATGATGCAACTCTTACTAGATTCTTTATGTTACACGTATTCTTATTGCCGTTAGTTATTATCGGTATTATCGTGCTTCACTTCTATACATTAAGAATTCCTCACGTAAACAATCAAGAGTCAGAAGATATTGATTATGATGCAGAAGCTGAAAAATATTTAGCAGGAAACAAAAAAGAATCTAAAGTTATCCCTTTCTGGCCTGTATTCTTGTCTAAAGATTTTGCAGTTTTAAGTGTATTCTTAATATTCTACTTCTACTTAGTATTCTTTAACTATAACTTTGCAATGGATCCTGTTAACTTTGACCCTGCAAATGCTATGGTAACACCTGCTCATATTTATCCTGAGTGGTATTTCTTATGGTCTTACGAGACATTAAGAGGTCCTTTCTTTGATATTGCGGGAATGAAAGCCGGTGATATCGGTCTTATTATATTTGGTATAGCACAAGTTATTTTTGTTGTTTTCCCATTCCTAGATAAAGATCCTGATATTTTACCGGCACATAAAAGACCAAGATTTATGATCTGGTTCTGGATTATGATTGTTGACTTAGTTGTATTATCTGTATATGGTAAATTACCTCCGACAGGTGCAAATGCTTGGGTAGGATTCTATTCAACACTAGTGTTCTTGTTATTATGGATTTCATTACCATTTATCACAAAAGCTGATGCAAAAGCAAGAGGAGCATTATAATGAGAGAATTAAAAATATTAGCAGTACTTGTATTCTTTACAGGTGCATTATACTGGGGTGTTGAGCCTTTTGCTCACTCTCAGATGCATCCACACGTTGATGCACCGGACTACACTTTTAAAGATGCTGACGGTCTAAACGGAACACAGGGTGATGCTGCAAAAGGTGCCGAGCTTGTTTCTATGAACTGTATAGCTTGTCACTCTATTGAAAAAGCGGGTTTCCCTCAAACTATGGATGATGAATCTGCTGCAGCTGCATACGGTGTAGTTCCGCCGGATTTAAGTACTTCAGGTCTTATTTACAATGCTGACTTCTTAGCTGCATTTATTAAAGATCCTGTAACTGCTACAAAAACAACACATGCTTTTGTAGACGGTAAAGTTCACCCTATGCCTGCATACGGTTGGATGCAGCCGCAAGAGATAGCTGATATCGTTGCATACTTACAATCTATTGCTCCAAAATCTTTAAGCAATAAAGAAGTATTCAAAGATGCTTGTCAAAGATGTCACTCGATTAAATACGGTGATTTCTACGGTGGTTCTATGGCAGCTAAAACTCCTATAGAAAATATCACATCTTACATGGGTAAAACTCCTCCTGATCTGTCTCAACATATCAGAAGTAGAGGTGATTCTTGGTTACATGAATTTATCAATGACCCTCAAAAACATCTTCAAGGTACTGCTATGCCAAGAGTTGGTTTAACAAAAGCTGCTGAAGATCAAATAGTAGAGTACATGACTGAAGTTGGTGACAGCTCTAAACCAAAAAGAGAAGCATTAGCTGGTCCTTTCTTAGGATACCTAGTGATTTTTGCTATCTTTGCATGGTTATGGAAAGCTAAAATCTGGAGAGAAGTTCACTAAGAACTTCTTTCATGATAGGAGAAAAAATGAAATTATCAAAAGTTTTAATGGCTGGTATATTAAGTATAAGCTTTGTGTCGGCTAATGACGTTATGAAAGAATCTATGAAAATAATGCAAGCAGGTATTGAACAGGTTCAAGCTGGATTCATTCATAACAGTGAAGATGCAGTAAGAGCAGGTATTGATCAGATATCAAAAGGTAACGCAATGTTCTCGGACGCTAAAGTTATCAAAGAATATTTACCTAATAATAAAAAACATATGGTAAATGTAGCAACAAATGCATCAAAAAGAATTGCTTTAGATGCAAACATCATAGAATTAAATATGGATGACAAAGCATATACAAAAGCAGCAGAGGGTTACTCTGATATGCTTAATGCATGTGCAAGATGTCACGGTATTGTAAGAAGCTGGTAATATAGTCTCTTACAAATAAAAAGGGTAGCGTAGATGCTATCCTTTTTTTATTAGTTTAAAAATTTTTTTATAAACTCACAAACCTCAATAAGTTCATCCTTTTTTATATCAAGTTTAATTATCATCCTAATTATTGCTTTTTTTACTGTTGGCTGTCTGATTGCACCCACTATAAAACCTTTTTCTTTCAAAATAGCTTGTATCTCAAGAACTTTTTTATTATCATCTATAACAATAGGAACTATCAAAGAGTTGCTTTTAATTCCAAGTATCTTTTGAACAATTTGTTGATTAGATTTGATCCTTTCATAAAATTCTTTTTTTTGACTAGTTATATAGTTCAATCCAATATGACCCAATGCCACATCAAATAAGGACGGTGCAGTGCTGTATATAATAGGTTTAGCTCGATTTATCAAATAAGTTATAATATGTTCACTAGCTAGTATATATGAGCCGTAACTTCCGTATGCTTTTCCAAGTGTGCCCATTTTTATATGATTTGAAGACGGCTTTATATTATGATGATCAAACCACCCTAATAAATTGTTTCCTATTACACCTGAACTGTGAGCTTCATCTACTAAAAGAATTGCATTATATTTAGCTGCTACATTATCAAACTCTTTTGGTGCTATATCACCGCCCATAGAATAGACACCCTCAATTGCAACGATAACTCTCCCTTTACAATTATGTTCACTAATCTTTTTATTCAAATCCTCAATACAATTGTGTTTAAAGATAACAACCTCACCTAAAACAAGCTTGGAAGCAAGAATACCGCTTGCGTGATACTCCTCATCTATAAAAATAGTATCTTTTTTTCTAACAAGAGATTCTATTAAAGATATATTTGCCAAAAATCCGCTTCCCACAACAACCCCTGCTTCAAAACCGTTTAATTCACATAATCTATCTTCAAACTCTTTATGTATTATTGAATAACCGTTAACAAGCATAGAAGATCTAGGAGAGGTGTAGTGATTATTTAATACCTTTTTATATGCTTGTTCAAACAATTGCTTATTTGCAGTCAAGCCTAAATAATCGTTGCTTGCAAGATCGATAAGATTCTCATCGAATATTTCTCTTTTTCTAAATCTATTTGATTTTTTTATAGCTTTTAGTTCTTTTTCATAATAATTCATATACTTATATTCTCCAAAAATTCTATCTCTTCCCCCGCAAATATCACTGCATCTACACAATATGCAGTGTCAATATTTTTTTCTTTTAGATAAAACTCAATGCTTCTATAAAGTTTATATAGTTTGTTTGGAGTTATATTATACACAGCTTCAAAAGATTCACCGCTTTTTACCTCCACAAAATGATATACATCATTTTTAAACGCAATTATATCTATCTCACCTAATTTTTTTGCATAGTAATTTGTTTCGATTATTTTAAATTGATTTGACAACAGATACTCTACGGCTTTCTTCTCAAAAAGATCACCTTTGCTTTTGGTAGTTGATATATTTTTTTTCATTTAACAGATATTACCTAAAGTAATATTATAACTATATATAGTAATTCAAAGAAAAATGTCATTAAATAATCATAATAATATGATAGAATATATAGCAATAAAACATAGGAGAAAATATGTCAAAAAATAAATTACTGTTATCTTCACTTTTAATAGGTGGATTGGTACAAGCCCAAGAGTTCCAACCGATGGGATTTGATTCTATGGGTATGGGTGGTGCAGGTGTTGCTAATGCAAAAGGTTCTATTGCGGGTTATTACAACCCTGCTTTACTTGCCAAACAAAGATATGATAGTGAGATAAGTTTAAATCTTGGTATTGGTTTAAGGGAAAATAACCTGATAGACAACATGGATCAGTTGGGAGATGAAGCAAATGACCTTTCAGGTACAATGGATACTCTAGCTGATAATTTTGAAGGACCATTAAACGCTTCTACAAAAAGCAATATAACTAATATACAAACTATTCTTGGTAGTATAGGTGAAGGAAACGGTGTTCAGATCATGCCTGCCGGTTCATTCTCCGTTCAAGCCGGTTCTTACAATATTGGTTTATATGTAACAGGAAGTTTAGATGCTTCTATGGTTGTTGATCCAAATAAACTAGATCTTATAATAAAAAAAGATATAGCAGGTACAACATTATATTCTGAATATGACTTAACAAATGACACATGGTCAACACCTACAACCGATGCCACCGAGTATGAAGCAAGATCACTGGAGTACGCTTTAGATAATAATGAAATTGCAGTTGAACTAAGTGGTCTTAGCCTTATAGAAGTTCCGGTAAGTTACGCATATACAATACCATTAGGGGATAGTACTATTGATGTAGGCGGTAGTTTAAAACTAATGAAAGGTACAACTTACAATCAGCTAATAAGCCCGGATGAAGACACAGACGATTTTGATGACAAATTTGAGGCTTCTGAAGTTGAAACATCAACATTCGGTTTAGATCTTGGATTATTATACTCTCCTACAAAAACTGTAGATGTTGGTTTTGTTGCAAAGAATCTTAACTCACCGGAGTTTGACATATATCAGTCAACGGAAAAAGTGACAATAGACCCAATGGCAAGGATAGGTATGGTATACAGACCATTGGGTGAAAATGTTGATATAGCTTTTGATTATGACTTAACGAAAAACGATACTACTATTGAAGGGATTAAATCTCAATACTTTGGAGGCGGTATAAACTTCAGACCTGCAAGCTGGGTAAGTCTAAGAGTCGGTGCTATGAAAAATACCGCTTATGATGAAGAGGGTGATATATTCACGGCAGGTGTTGGATTTGGTCTAAAGTGGTTCCAATTTGATCTTTCAGCACAGCAATCAACGGACAAAGGATACTATGACGGTGATGAGATACCAAAATATACTAAAATTAATTTCTCTTTAATATCTAGATGGTAATCAAATCAAAAAGGGTCGAAAATATTTTCGACCCTTTTTATACTATCTAATTTTAATCATCTCTTACTTTGTAAAAATTTATTTAAAGAGTTTGCAAAGTATTGAGCATCTTTTTGTGAAAAAGGTTTTGGACCTTTTGTAGTCTCACCGCTTTGCCGTATGCTTTCCATTAAATTTCTCATAGCCAGATAATGTTTTATATTCTCTTTTGTATATGTTTCACCTCTATGATCAATAGCATGAGCATTTTTCGATATAGTTCTGTCCGCAAGAGGTATATCAGCTGTTATAACCAGATCATCTTCATCTAACAACTCTACGATATGATTATCCGCCTCATCGGCACCTGCATCAACAATTGTATATTTAATATATTTAGAGTTACCTATAGATATTTTTTTATTAGATACTACATATGTATCCAAATGAAGTTTATCTATTGCTCTTAACAGTATTGGTTTTAATATATTCGGCAGTGCATCACCGTCTATATAAAGCTTCATATCATGGACCTTTTTTGTTGACGTTAAAATATAACTTCACCTATCTTTGCCGCTCTTACCTTCTTATTTTGAAATGTTTCATTTGCTATTTTTCTTGCAGTTGCATCTTTGTATCTCTCTATTATTTTATCTATAGTTTTTAACTCTTCTTTATCAAATAAACTTTTATCAAACTCTTCATCTCTTTTTACAAATTTCATCTCTATAAAGTTCTTTTTATTAAAAACCTCAATATCCAAACTATCAAGCAGTTCTGCTATAAGATATATTCTCTCATCATCTTCATCCAGATCAATATCATTTGCCATAATATCAAAAAGATCACTAAGTATCTTAGGCTCAGGGTGTCTTTTTTCTTTGATATATGTATCGTCAAATATTTTCTTATCATAATCTAATAGGTGACTATCATCCATCAAAAAAAGTAATATTGACAACTTTTTATCATTTAAGTGTAAAACACCCTTCTGTATCATATATATAATTACATTTGCAATCTTTGTTATGTCAAATTTCAAAAAAATCCTTTTGTTGTATATCTCTACCGTATTGTATCATATCTAT
Organism: Campylobacterota bacterium; assembly: GCA_034717895.1. GTDB lineage: Bacteria > Campylobacterota > Campylobacteria > Campylobacterales > Arcobacteraceae > JAIOSF01. The sequence goes on from JAYEMD010000090.1 coordinate 6,464, forward strand.
CATTTTTCTAATGATTATATTTAGAGGTGCCCTTTATTATAAAGGTAGTTCGATAAAAAACTTTACTCCATTTTCAGTATTGTCGGCATACAACTTTCCTTTTAAACTTTCGGTTATAATTTTATAGCTCATATCAAGTCCTAAACCTGTTCCTTGAGTTTTATCTTTAGTAGTAAAATATGGTTTAAAAATATGTGGAAATACATCTGCCGGTATCCCTCCACCGTTATCTTCAATAGTTAAGATAACATTTCCTTCTAATTTTTCTAAATCTATTTTAATCCATGGTTTTTTAATGCCATTGTGTATTATTGCATCTTTTGCATTGTTTACGATGTTGATTATCACCTGAGATAATTCACCTAAGACCAATTTTATTTTAATAGGCTCCTGTTCATAAATACAATTTATTAGTTCTATATAGTTATTTTTCAGTGTAGTATTTACTATTTGGACTGCCGTATTTATTCTCTCTTGAAGTATAACCTCTTTGTATACTTTTTTCTCTTTAATAAATTCTCTAAAGGTATCTATTGTACTTGAAAGATATTGTGCACTGTTTTGTATCTCCTCTAAAGTATTGTTTAAAAACTCATCATCAAGCATATCATACTCTTTTTTTAGCTGTAGTCCACTTGCCGATGTTGTTATAATACTTAAGGGTTGTCTCCATTGATGGGCGATATTACCTATCATCTCCCCCATTTGTGCCATTTTTGCCTGATCATATAAGAGCTTGTCTTTTAGCTCATTTTCTTTTTTTAGTTGCTCTGTAAGTTTCATTATCTCTGTAACATCATTTAAAAAAAGTTTTATCACCTTATCATCTGTCATACTGCCGTAATGACCTTTTATTTGATAAAATCTGCCACTTATTTCTATAGTTTCAAATAAGATTCTACTTTCCAACAGTTTGATAAGCAATGGTTTCCAGATATCTTTTGGGATAAGTTTAGTAATATCATCATCTAATTTTATATTGAAATTTGCTTTTGTAATACTATTTATCCAAAAGATTACTTGTGCCTCATCAATATCAATTAACTCAATAACATACTCTGATAATGCATTAAAAGTATCTCTTGAATCAACAAATTTTGATTCTATAAACTTAGTATAGTTTCCTTGTATTATACTGGCTATATCTTTTGAGGTTAGTATATAGTATAGATCATCTTTGGAGTTAAATACCACAACTCTTCTGATTCTGCTTTTACGCATAAGTGAGACCATATCTTCAGCTGTTTTGTACTCTTCTATTTGAATAATAGGTGCATGCATAAAATACTTAACTTGCTCATTTTGATCTATATTTTTTTTAGCAAGCCTTATAATATCACTTTCTGAAATTATCCCAATAGCTTTTTTATTTGATGTTACCAGTAAAGAGGTTAATTTATTGGTGATCATTATCTCTAAGGCATATTTTAACGTACTTGATTCATTAACTAAAACAGCTTTATTACCTATATGTGTAAGCTGATGAAGTTTAAGCTCCTTTTCGTGGATCTTGTCTTCCATACAGTATATTAAATCTTCTTGCTCTATACAACCTATATATTCATCATTATTATTAGTAACAATGATTTTTCTTATATTATTATGAAGCATCATACCAACGGCATATTCAACCAATCTTGTATGGTGAAGAGTTATAATCTCTTTGGTTGCATGGTCAAGTGCTAGAGAATTAAAATCTATATGATTACTAAAGAATCTTACGATATCTCTTTCCGTGATAATCCCAATGGGCTTATTGTCATCAACAATAACAATATGATGAAGCCTTTTATCAGTCATTTTGTCGATAACTTCTTGAAGTTTTGCCGTTTTACCTACAGCATCATCAGTAGGTACTATAAAATCTTTTAAAAACATTAAATATTTTACCTTATATATTTTATAAGGTAACTTAAATATATCTATAAGATCAAAATTATTTTTAGTTTAATAAATCTTTAGTATATCTAAGGGGTAGATTATCACTATTCACACGAGAAATATTAATTTATAAAACAGGTAGATATATTACAAACTGTGCACCTGAGTATTGATTCTCTTTATAGATATAAGTTACATTTTCTGCAACGATTTTACCACCCATATTGTCAGTTATAATCTTATAGGTCATATGTAGACCAAGTCCCGTACCTTGGGATTGATGTTTAGTTGTAAAGTAGGGTTCAAAAATTCGTGAAATAATATCTTGTGGAATTCCGCCTCCATTGTCTTTTAAGGTAATCACCACTGCATTATCTTTTATTTTACTACTTATAAACAGGAGTCTGTCATTGTCATTATTAATCTCTTTTAGCATAGCATCTTTTGCATTATTAATAATATTAATCATAGATTGAGATAGACCATGGGATAAGTTCTTTAGTGTTATATTACTATCCAAAGATTTTATCACTTGAATATTGTTTTGTTTTATAATAGTCTCTTCTATTCTAAGACATTTTTCAATCTCCTCACTAAGATTGAATAGAACTTTTTTATTATCATATTTTAAAAAGTCTCTAAAATCATCAATTGTTTTTGAGAGATGTTGAGAAACAGTATTAATATTATCCAAATAATAAACCAGTTTTTCATCGGTTAATATCTCCATCTCTTTTTCTACGAGTGCTCCGGATGCAGAAGTTGTAATCATAGACAAGGGTTGTCGCCACTGGTGAGCTATATTTCCTATCATTTCACCAAGTGCTACCATTTTTGATTGTTCAATAAGTATTGCTTCTTGCTGTCTATTTTTTTCTATCTCTTCTTTTACCTTTTCGTCGAGATTTTTATTTAAGTTTTTCACTTCTTGAGTCTTTATTTCCAGTTCTTGAGTCTTTATTTCCAATTCATGCGTACGAATTGATATAAGTGATTTTAATTTATAGTTCCAGAATAATACTATTAACAATAATACAATGGTAACTAAAACTATTTTCCAAAAAAATGAATAATCAGTAGTTTCTTTTAGTTGAACCCCTGTCAGTTTATTTTGAATCGTTTGAATCTCATCTTGTGAAACTTGTTTGAGTGTTTTATCAAGTATTGATAAGAGTATATTCATATCATCTCTAACTGCAATTGAAAGATTATAGGTCATATCGGTATAGCCTGCAACATGGATATTCTGAACTGCAAACTTCTTAATATAATTTGATGCAATAGGGAGTGTTACTATGGTATAATATACTTCTGCGTTAGCAACTTTGTTTAAAGATTCCTCATGATCTACTGTTTCAATTATATTAATATTTGGATATTGCTCTTTAAGTTTATATACTAAGCCTGTAGCTTTTTTTCTTGCAAGAGGTTTATCAACTATCTGTTCAATACTACTTACAAAAGGTTTATCGTTTTGAGTGATAATTGCCAATTTATATTTTAAATACGGCTGAGTAAAATTTGCATACTTTTCTCTATTGATTGTTTTTATTGCAGCAGGTAGGATATCGCACTTTTTTTCTTTTAAAAATTGTTGAGACTGACTCCACGAATTTGTGGGAATATACTCAAAAGAGATTTTATTATCTAATTTTTTTTTGATCAATTTCATAATATCTAAAGTGATACCCTCAGGTTGATTTGTGTCGTTATTAAAAAATTCTATGGGTTCCCAGTTTGGATTGGTACACATTTTTATCACTTTATTTCGCAGTAGGTATTTTTGTTCGCTTATCTCTAGTTTATCAAAATAACTTTCCGGTTTTACTATTCTGTTTCCTAGCCATTTATCTAGTATATTACCTGTTTCCTCTCTTGAAATATTATCTAACCCTTTTTGTAGTATTTTTTGAAGAATAGGTTTACTTATATTACTAAATAAATGTATTGGTGAAGCTTCAAAAGTATTTTGTGCAATAGCTTTTAATCCTAAAATTGTATTATTTTTTATAAAATACTGTACTCTTACTTGAAGATCATACAGTGCATCTACTTTACCGTTTAATACCAATCCGATAGATTCATTTAAATTTTCCGTTTCAATTATACCGATTGATGGAAATTGTTTCTTGATTTTTGTAATTGTATCATACCCTTTTACAATGGCAATCTTTTTATTTTCAAGATCATAAAACCCTTTAATTTTACTATTATCTTTTACAAACAGATATTCTTTTATATTCATATATGGATTAGAATATAATCCAAAGCTTTCCCTATCTTTGGCATGATAAGTTGATGGCAACAGATCAAGTTCCTTATTCTTAAACATAGTTAGCATATCACTCCATGTACCGTAATGATATTCAAACTTCATACCCAATTTATCAGCAAGAAGTTTTAATCTGTCTAGTTCTACCCCTTTTGCACTCTTATTATCAAAGTCTATAATTTTCAATGGTTCCCATGGAGTAATACCTACTTTAACAATATTTGTTTCAAGCCACTTTTGTTCCTCATGCGTTAAAACCAAATCATCATCTTCAACTATACCTAAACTTTGTTTGTAGAGCATTTCAAACTCTTCAGTTGTAATAGTGTTTAAAGTTGTATTTATAATATCTAATACTCTTTTATCATATCTCTTTAACAGTGCAATTTTTAATTCAAATTTTTGATCTCGAAGCTTTACTGCAATTTCAAGATCCTTATAAGTTCTATTAATTAGATAATCTGCCGTAATTGAATTTATAATAAAAAGATCCGCATTTTTAGATTCTACTGCTTTAAAACCTTCTGTTGTATCTAATACTTCCATATAATTCAAATTTGGAAAACTTTTCATCACTTGTAGAGCTAAAGAGTTATTTTTTACATAAGCTATAGTTTTGTTTTTTAAACTATCGGATAGGCTTTTACTCAAGTACAATGTTGGATCACTTCGATGTTTTACAAACGTAGCAAAATATTCTATTATATTCTTTTTGGTAAAATTTAAATATTTTGCCCTTTTATCATTATATGGGACGGCAGAATACATCTGGGCTTTCCCTTTTTCTACCATATGGACCGCTTCACTCCAAGAAGATGTATGAATAGGTTCAAATTTCAATCCTGATTTACTAGATATAAGATCAATGATTTTTTTTGTTAACCCAAGATGTTTTCTAGCATCACTTTGATACTCAAAAGGTTTCCAGTCAATGTCATATACATACTTTATAGGTTTGTGTGATTTTATATATTGTTTCTCTTCACTTGTTAAAGCTATAGTTTCTACACTTGCGTTTAAGTAAGAAAAGAGGGAAATCATAAGTAGAAAAAATACTGATACGATACGGTTCATTGTGTATCCTAATTATAAATTTTATTATTATATCTTATCATAATAAAGATATATTTTAAGAAAAAGTATTAAAGCTACGACTCTAATATTAAAATACTCAAGATATATCAAAAGGGGTAAAAATGTGGTCAATTTTTAAAAGAAAGTTGTAACCAAGCTCTTTATAAATTGTTTAAAAGGTAATGTATAAAGGGGTTGTTGAAGTTGTGGCTCCGGCACCTGGGTTTACCAGAACCAACACAAAAATTTAATAAACGACTATAAAATCGGACTTTGTGACTCTATTACTTTTCTAAAACTCCCTATTATGTACTGACTTTTAGACACGATTTGGGCACAGCCTTATCATTTGTAATATTTTCATTTAAATAAATCTAATTTAATTTTATGTTATACTTTATAAAAGTAAATCCAAAAAAGGCTTATAATGACAAAATCTTATATTTTAACATACCTTAAAAATAAAAAAGAAGAGTTACATAAAGCTTATGGTATCACTACGCTAGGATTGTATGGTAGTTATGCAAGAGATGAAGCAACATCAAATAGTGATGTTGATATATTTTATGAGAGAGATAAAACATTTGAACTAAACAGTGGTTTAGATTTTTTAAATATTAGTGAGAAATTAGCTAGTGAACTTCATGTAGAAAAAGTTGATTTTGTATCACTTGATTTTATGAATCCAATTATAAAACACTATGCAAAAAAAGATTTTATTTATGTATAATGGTGTAACCCTGCAGGAACGAGGACAAAAAAACTTAATCCATATTTTTACAATACTTGAATGTTGTGAAAAAGCTTGGCTTTATACTAAAGATTTTGATAATCCACGTGATTTTATTTGGGCAAATGAACAAAAAGAATTAAATGCAACCATTTCACTTTTTATTGCCATTGGAGAAGAATCTAAAAAAATTGACAAATCTTTAAAAGATGCAGTAATATTAGATCTATCATGGAGTGATATTGCAGGATTAAGAGATAAAATTTCTCATGATTACAGAGGTGTTGATGGAGATATTTTATGGATCGTGATCCATAAAGATTTACACAAATTAAAAACAGCACTTGTTGATATGATACACCTTATTAATCCTAACAAAGAATTACTAACTGAATTCCTAAATACCCCATACTATAAGCATCTTCAATATTTGCTATAAATTATTTTATTAGAAATAAAGTGGTCAGGCACCTTTAAATTTAAACATATATTCCAAAAATTAATATTATGAATAATTCAATGAAGACTGAAAAGTATTTTATGATCTAATATTTTAAAGTTGATTTTAAATTTTGAAGTGGCTCCGGCACCTGGGAACGATTGAAAAAACCTTGTAATAGCCGTAATTACCGTAAATAAAGGCTTTTCATTTTTTTATACTTGTGTAATATGTAGTATTATATAGTAATATTGGCAATCATTTGGCAGTCAAAAGACAATCTATAAAACTTATCATATTAAAATGAAAATTCAAATTCTTTCTTATTTGATAGTTTTGGTATTGACTTAAACTCTTTTTCTTTTTTATCTAAATAATCTAAATACTGATCTAAATTTTCATTTATAAACTTTTCTTTTAGTTCTTCTATATATTCAAGTCTAAAAATCAATGCTTCATACAGATAAGTATAAAGCTCATCTAAACTATTAAATCTACTAAACATTTCATATTGGTCTCCATCAAATTCATCCACACATATATTTTCATCAAATACAGTATAAACACCATCTTTATCATTATAATACTTATCAGCAATTGTTTCAACACTATCTTGCTTCATCATATAGTCAATTTCGTATTCAGAAAGAACTAATTCATACAATTCTTCAAAAACATAAACTGGACTGACTATGTCTTTAAAACCATACTCAACTCCTTTTTCAGATAGCTCTTCAATTCTATCTGATAATGGTTTATCTAATTCCTTGATTTTTTTTGAAGCTCTTATTTTTACTTGCTCAACAAGTGTTGAAATCTCTTCAAAGTCTTTTAAAAATTCTTCTTTTGTAATCATATATTCCCAACTTGCATAGTTTATTATTTTAAAATGGTAGCGAAACAACTTTTAATCCCTATTAGAAAACTTTTCTTTTTGCTTATTTGGACTTGTTCCCCACTATCCATTTAAAATAAAATTAGAAATTTTATTACATTGCTATTGGGAGTATGGGAAACTGATTTGATTTTCAATCAAACATAATAAATCTTCTTTAACATTTTTAATTTTTGTTATCACAACAGAAAAAACATATCTCAATAACTCTTATTTAAGGACACTTCAATTAGTTGAAGTTTTTGTATCATTTCACTCTATCAAATTATTTACTGATACTAAAATAAAATACTGCATATTTGTATTTTATTATAAGTAAAAATTCAATCCTTACATTCCAACAAAAACCCATACAACTAACAGAAGAGGTAAAACCTTAAAAAGATTGAGAGATAGATTTGTTTTTTCTTAAAATTAAAAATAAGAAGATAAACAATCCCCTCCAATCTTCAAAAAAGGTAAAACAAAAAAACTTAAAGGATTGAAGATGACAACACAAGCAGAGATTTTAAAACATTTTGAAAATGTTAAAGGTATCAATGAGGCTAAAAAGATATATAAACAATTAGCAAAACTTTTACACCCTGATATGGATGGTGGAGATACAGAGAGTTTTAAACTATTAAACAATATCTATAATGACATAATTGAAAATAAAATCTATTTTTCAAATGAATCAAAATTTGATATTGAATTAGAAAAAATCATATCTAAAATACTTCACTATGAAAATATCACTATTGAAGTTGTTGGCAGTTGGATTTGGATATCAGGTAACACCAAAGAAATCAAAGACACTTTAAAAGATTTAGGTTTTAAATGGGCATCAAAAAAGAAGATGTGGTATTACGGAGAGATGAAGTCTAAAAACCCTAAACCAAAATCAATGGATGAGATAAAAAATAAGTATGGTTATCAAACTATAAAGAAAAAAGAGAAAGGGAAACTAACAGCTTAAATACTATATAAAGGTAGGTTTTATCTACCTTTATTATAAATTTTAAAATTTCTTTTTGAAACTATCATTTTAATTTGGCAAAGATTTTTATGTGCGTTAGAATACTCACATAAAAAAATTAAAAAGGTTATAAAAAATGAATACACAAATAGATATATTAAATTACAATAGTATGGAAGAGAGAACTTTTAATCTTCCATTTGATTTAAATGAAGTTGAAGAATTTACATTATGCGGTAAAGACGAACACTCAATTACAAATATTGAAGATAGTTATAATTTCTTTATGAAATTAGAGGCATTTAATTATGGAAATTATGAGAATATATCACAGTTAGCTGAACTAATTGAAAATAGTTCAAATCCAAAAGAAACCATTACTAAAATTTTATTTCATACTGAAAATATTGGTTATTGTAATATTGAAAAGTTTGTAAATAATTTTGACTCAATAGTTGAAAAATATGAAGTTTTTGAAAATACAACACCTGCAATATGGATAAAAAACCATAATGAAGAATATAAATTTATTGATACAACCAATACACAAAATTTATCTCATAATTTTGATCGAGATAATCAAGAGGGCTATATAAAAGATTTAGTTGCTACTTATGGGATTGAAGAGGAGTTATCAGATAAATTAAATGATATGGACTTATCAACTCTTTTAGATACGGTTGAAGAAATGGGATTATTAAATAATTCAATGGTATCTATTGAAAATTATTTAGATTGGGATAAGTTAATTAAAAATTTAAGAGCAAGTGGTTTTTATATAGGGCATCTCTAAAAACTACCCACCTAACCAAATAAAAACCATAATTTAGATAAAATAATAACTATATATCATCAATAAGGCTTCATAAATGTTAGGATTATTTGACTTAGAATATCACGAAA
>JAYEMD010000091.1:0-3190 GCA_034717895.1 Campylobacterota bacterium
TAGGTGTGAATCCATACTATCTATACCAGTGTATGCCCGTAAGCCGTGTAAGAAATCATTTCCAAGTACCTTTAAGCCAAGGGGTTGATATAGTTGATGAGGCAAAAACCAAACTTGACGGTTATGCCAAAAGATTTAAATTTATTATGGGGCATGATATAGGCAAAATTGAAATAATCGGTAAAGCAGATGATAAACTTATATTAAAACATATACACTCAAGACCCCAAAAACCACAAGAGGCAAGTAAAATTAAAATTATGAAGCTCACTGAAAATGCAGGTTGGCTTGATGATATGGAAGAGATAGAGATATAAAATAAGTAATTACAATGAAATATATCTATATTGAAAAGTATCTTCTTGTTCCAAGAGATACTAAGCTTGAGTTTTTTAAATTTATCGGTGTATTTAGTAAGTTCAAAGTGATTAAACAAAAGGTTTTATTAGATGATAACTCTTTAGTTTTAGAACTTGATAAAGACTCAGATATGCAACTCGCACAGGATTCAATAGCTAAGTTTTTTAAAACTGATAAGAATATTAATGTGCTAATCATAGAAAATATATTTCAAAGTAATAAGGAACTTGTTTTAGAATTTAAAGATAATACAAAAAGAAAAGTGAGAATTTAATTTATGAGATTATTAACTTATAATGTTCCTAAAACAATAGTTGAAAAACTTGATGATGAGACTTTATATATTGTTGATGAAACAAAAGAGCTTGATGATGCTATTTATCATTTAGAGGTTAGGTTCTATAATTTAGTATTAATATATGAAGATGATATATACAACTGCCTAGAGCTTTTAAGTGTTCAAGATAACGCCAATACTGCTTTTGTAATTGTAGCTCAAACAGTTACTAAAGAGTTTGAAATAGCATGTTTAAAAAGTGGTGCATTGTCAGTAAATCAAAAAGATGATTGTATAGATTTATTGATGGCAAAAATAGAGTCTATCCATAGGGAAAAGTTTTCTTCTAAGTTTAAATACAAAGAATACCTTTTGTTAGATAATAAAAACCAAGAGGTATATGATGAAACAAATAATGAATTAGAGATCAGGGGAAAAGCTTATGATGTTTTATCTTATTTAGTACAAAATAAACATCGTCCTCCGATTCCAAAAGATGAGATAGTTTATGCATTATGGGAAGACCCAGAGATGGTTTCTCAAAATGTTATAGAGGTAAATATAAATCAAATAAGGTCAAAATTAAAAAAAAGATTTGGTGTTGACTTTATAGATACAGTAAGAAACAGAGGATATAAAATTATAGATAATAAAGGGGAAGGATATAATAAATGTATAAAAGAATCGTAATAAAAGTAGGAAGTAGTGTTTTAACAGAAACAACAGAGATAGCAAAAGAGAGGATGCTTAACCTTGTCTCTTTAATATCAAAAGTTAGAAAAAAGTATGAAGTTATATTGGTATCTTCAGGTGCTGTTGCAGCAGGTTATACGGCTGTTCAGTTAAATAGAAATGTACCTACGAGTAAAAAAGTTCTAGCTTCGATTGGGCAACCTATTTTAATGAGTAGTTATAAAAACAAATTTGATATTTTTGATGTAACTATATCTCAAATACTTTTAACAGAAGATGATTTTGACAGTAGAACGCATACTGTTATTTTTCAGGATATCATAGAGAGAACCCTTAAAAATGACATCTTACCAATTGTAAATGAAAATGATATATCAACAACACCTGATCAGTTATTTGGTGATAATGACCAACTATCAGCTCATGTTGCACATTATACAAATTCAGATTTGCTTGTTATATTAAGTGATATAGATGGGTATTATGACAAAAATCCTAGCGAACATAAAGATGCAAAACTTCAAAAAATAGTATCAAAAGTTACAGATAAAGAATTAGACCAAGAGTTTACCCCAAATAGTGAATTTGCAACAGGTGGTATTGTTACAAAACTAAAAGCAGCTAATTATATTATGGGTAATAATAGACAGATGTTTTTATGTAGTGGTTATGATCTAACTACTGCAGAGGAGTTTTTATTAGATGGAGTTCACAATAAAGGTACACTTTTCACATCAAATATAAAACAAAAGGAAACTAAATAGATGAATTTAACATTTATAGGAAATGGAAATATGGCAAAAGCTCTTATAAAAGGGCTTGTAAAGACTAATACAATTGAGGTGTTAGGTAGAAATGAAAAGTCACTTAAAGCTCTACAAGATGAACTTCCTCAAGTTATCACAAGAGTTATAAGCAACAATGAGGATATAAGTGGTAAAAATATAGTGCTTTGTGTAAAGCCATACTCTTTACCTGATCTTTGTAAAAATCTTACAGGAGAAGCAGAGGCTATCTATTCCGTACTTGCAGGTACTTCAATAGATAGTTTAAAATCTCAAATACAAGCTAAATATTTTATAAGAACTATGCCAAACCTAGGTGCAAGCTATCTTAAATCTATGACAACTATAACAGGTGACGAAGAGTTGAAAAACAGTGCTATAAATATCTTTGATAAAATAGGGAAAAGCTTATGGCTTAGTAGTGAAAATGAACTAGATATTGCAACAGGAGTTGCAGGAAGTGGACCAGCTTATTTAGCACTCATAGCTGAAAGTTTAGCAGATGGTGCAGTAAAAGCAGGTCTTAAAAGAGCTGATGCACAAGAGTTAGTAGCTGGGCTTTTTGATAGTTTTGCACCACTTATAGCAAATGAAAATCCAGCACTTATAAAAGATGGAGTTATGAGCCCTGGTGGAACTACAGCTGCAGGATATGGAGCATTGGAGAGAGGAAATGTAAGAAACTCTATGATAGAAGCCGTAGAAGATGCTTATGGTAAAGCACTTGAATTAAAAGAAAAAAACTAAAGGAAACAAAATGACAAAATTAGAAAATATATCTATGATAAAAGAGGCAAATGTATACTTTGATGGGAAAGTAACAAGTAGAACAATATTTTTAAGCAATGGTGAAAGACAAACTTTAGGTGTGATGATGCCAGGGGAGTATACATTTGATACTAAAGAAGCTGAGATTATGGAGATGATGAGTGGAGAGCTTGAGATAAGACTTCCAGGTGAGGAAGAGTTTAAAAAACTAAACACTCCAGAATCATTTAATGTACCGGCAAACTCAGAGTTTGATCTTAAAATTCATACTGTAACTGATTATTGTTGTAGTTATATCAAGGCTTAG
>JAYEMD010000092.1:0-3080 GCA_034717895.1 Campylobacterota bacterium
GTTAAAAAGCTTGAAAAAGCCCTTATTTAAAGGCTTTTTCCTAATTCATTTTTAGATTTTACTTGGTGTTTCTTTAGATGAATTCTAGAGTTTTTTTGCGAATGTATTTTCAGTTAGAATTGCTGAAGATATAGGTTGTCACTTGACAACTAGATATGATATTTGATATAATCAAATCACAATAAAGGTACTTCAAAATTGGCAAGAACAAAACACAAAGTAAAAGAGATCGAAGAGCTCTTAAAGTACGCAGAGCAAAACGGCTGGACTGTAGAAGTACACAACAAAAGCAAGTCACACGCATGGGGTATTATGAAGTGTATTCAAAATGACACAAGCTGTTGGAACGGCATATACTGCAGCACCAGCATCTGAAGCACACCGAAAAACGCACACAACCATGCACGACAACTAAAAAAGATAGTAGATAAGTGTATCTACAAAGAGAAAAAGGATAATTGAGATGAAAGAGTTTGATTTTGAACTGATATTTAAACTACCCACAACTACAGATGACCCATCATCATACATAGATGCACTTTTCCAAAGTGGCTGTGACGATGCTACGCTTAGTACCGGAAAGCTTGGGATGATAAGCTTATCTTTTAGCAGAGAAGCACAAAATGCAGCAAAGGCAGTACAAAGCGCCATAAGAGACGTACAGCAAGCTATCCCCAACTCTTCACTTGTAGAAGCAACACCGGATATAGTAAGTATCACAGATATCTCATCTATCCTTGGGCACTCTAGACAATACACAAGAAAGCTTTTTGATACAAACAGTGCCTCATCTATCCCCTCACCTATCCATGTGGGCAGTCCATCTATCTGGCACCTAAATGAAGTATTAGGCTGGCTAAAAGGTATGGGCAAAAGCGGCAACAATATCAACGAAACTCTTTTTGAGATCTCAGCTATCACAAGAGAAGTGAATCTAAAAAGACAGCTGGAAGCCTCAGGGCTTATGAAAGCGGCAGTATAAAAATAAAACAGCTACATATTAAAATTAAGCAATTATTTATTATACGTACTGTAGAATGCACAACATAAGTTTAGCACATATGTTGTCTAGCATATGATGTAACGGATGCTTTAGGTAGACGGTATAAAAAAAGGGGAAGTTAATAGCTTTCCCTTTTTTATTATATAGAGGTAAAATTGAGACAAGATATCAAACAAATCAAACAAGAGCTTATCAAAAAAGGCTTAAAAAGATTTGCTTATGTAAAAGTAGATCTAGGTACTCCCTTATCCCTACTAGCAAATGAAGATAATCAACACAACGAACGACTTCTACAAAACAAAAAGATTAAAAAATACAACAACAACTTTACAAGTCAAGATCTACATGACCTAAAAGGTATCAACTACGGAAGTAGAGAACTAAGCTTTTTACACCCGGCTATTATGATTACAAATATAAAAAACAAAGTCCCGGATAATGTTATGATAGTACCCATGGTATCAGTATCTGAAAGTAGTAAAAAGTTCAAGTCATCTTTCCATGACTTTGAGATACACAAAGAATACAACAACAGCCTTGCCAATCCATTTCTGGATAATCCCTCTTTTTTAAGACTAGGTGAGCTTCGTACTGTAGGTATAGAGCGCATAAACATAAAAGAGACTCTAAAAACAGACAGATCTTTTAAACTACTTTGGCACAAAGACAGAACGGAACTTATAAACGGTCTTGTAAAAGTTATAACTTTAAAAGACGATATAGAAGTAGTATAAACCTACTACCCTATTACCAGAGTATGGATATAGATTTATCCATCAACAACTTTTAGAAGACGGGTTTAGTATTGATAAAGATTAAGTAAATTTAGCAGTTGGGTTAAGTTTCAAAGTGTAACAAATTTTAACTTTTACCTGCTCAGTTTTGGAGTTCTCTTGACAGTAGTCTTCTTTTATAAATATAGTTCATATCTAACCCTTATTTTTGAATTAGATTAAAACAGTATCATTAACTTAAAATATTTTTAAAATTTGGGGAACAAATAGAGAACAAAACAGAAAACATCACTATATTATGTATCTATTTAGTATTTAAAAAGTCAGTATTTAAGGGATTTTAATGATTGTACCAAATCTCAAGTCAAATAAAAAGGCTAATAAGTTTTTTATCAACTTTGTTAAAGATGGAAAACGGACTCGTAAAGTTTTAGATTACACAACAAAGTCATGGGATAAAAGGACAAGGATAACAAAAGCAACACTGGAGTTGAATAATTTAAAAGATGCAGTTGTAAATACAATTAGTATAAATGATCAATCTACACTAAATCAAGTTGCTGATATATATTTTACCTCCAGAGAACAAACAGACTGGACAAAAGAGCTTACTAATATTTATAAAGCTCATATGCAATCGAACATTGGTAAAAAAAAGATAAGTACTATAAGACGGGTAGATATAGATCAGTTAAAAGTACGACTAGAAAAAAAAGGTGCTACTAAACAAACTGAAAATGGTTGTTCCCCTAGAACAATAAGAAAAATACTAATACAGTGTTTGAAACCTGTTTTAGAGTATGCTCTTGATAATGAGATTATAAATAAGATACCAAAAATAGGAGCACCTAAACAGCCAAGTAGTAAAAAAGTAGTTGATGATGCTGAGATTAAACTACAAAAGCTTTATAATACTATTAATAATTTATATAAAGATGATCCATTTTATCGTGCATTATTTTTACTTGCATTACAAGGTAGAAGACAAAATGAAATTCTTACATTGCATTGGAACAATATAAACTTTACTAAAAATACCTATACTATAGA
This sequence comes from Campylobacterota bacterium, assembly GCA_034717895.1. Lineage (GTDB taxonomy): Bacteria > Campylobacterota > Campylobacteria > Campylobacterales > Arcobacteraceae > JAIOSF01. The sequence goes on from JAYEMD010000092.1 coordinate 2,788, forward strand.
AGCACAGTATAATAAAATTGGTCGAGATCAATCCTATACACTTCCATCTATTGTTAAGGAATCATTGCAAAAAATCAAGGATGATAGGATAGGACTTGTATTTAAGTCTCCACAAACAGGTAAAAAGCTCACCCCACCAAGGGTACAATTAAACAAGATCAAAAATGCTGCCGATATGCCAGATCTAACTATGCATAAATTTAGACATATCTTAGCATCTTATCTTTCAACAAGAGCAGATATGTCACCAAATCAGATATCAGCTACACTAGGTCATGTTAATACAAACACAA
>JAYEMD010000093.1:0-14649 GCA_034717895.1 Campylobacterota bacterium
AAGAAAAAAAAGATATTGAAGATGATATTCAAAATAAAAAAACTAATTCAGAGGATAAAAAACTATTTTTAAAACAACAATTTGATGATGGTAAAATTACAATCGATGAACTTATGGAAGAAACACAAAAGATAGGTTCAAGTTCAATAACTAAAAGTAAAAAACTAGTAGATATAAGACATCTAAAAGAACATTTTTATACTCCTATTTTAATGAAAGATAAAAATGAAGATAATTATTTTAAAAATATTATAAGTGAACCTAGTGAGATAGAATTTATAAATAAACTTGAAGAATACTTGGACGATAAAAACAATCATTTAAATAACTATGATAATTGGTACTTTAGTAAACTACAAGAAAATACAGATAAAGTTTATATACCTTATATTGACTATGATAAATCTAAAGTATCTAATTTCTATCCTGATTTTATTTTTTGGTTAAAAAAGGGAGATAGTTATATTATTAAATTTATTGATCCTAAAGGACTAGAACAAGGTACTTATAACTTAAAAGATAAACTGGAAGGGTTTGAAAAAATATTTAATGATAAATATTTATCAAATGAAAAATATAACTTTAATATAGAATTATATTTATATAATAAGTCTCGAAAAAATGATGAGTTTATTGATAAATATGTTGAGTTTAATTTAGATGAAATATTTTAGGAAATTAATTTGAAAACATACAAACAAATTATCAAAGAGTATTCAAAACTTTTAAGAGAGGTTACACATATACCTCAAAAAGAGGTGGAGATACTTCTTCTTGATATTTTAGAAAAGAATGTGATCTGGCTTCATCTAAATTATGACAAGCCTTGTGAATGTGAACAGGAGCTAAAAAAGCAGGTTGAAAAAAGAGCTACCCACTATCCTTTAGAGTATATCACTAAAAAAGCAAGCTTCTACGGTGAGATGTTTAATGTGATGCCCGGAGTTCTTATCCCGCGTCCCGAAACAGAACTGCTCGTGGAAAAATCTGAGAAATATTTAAGAACTATAAAGAATCCAAGAGTATTAGAGATAGGTACCGGAAGTGGAATAATCTCAGTTATGCTTGCAATATTGATTGAAGATATAACAATAACGGCCGTTGATATAAATGACAAAGCCCTGGAACTTGCTCGCTCAAATGCGATAAAACACGGTGTAGAAAACAAAATAACCTTTATAAAAAGTGATCTATTTGAAAATATATCTAAAGATGAGAAATTTGATCTTTGCGTATCAAATCCTCCCTATATTGCAGATAACTATAAACTCCCTTTCAATGTAAAACATGAACCTTCAAATGCTTTGTTTGGAGGAAATTTAGGAGATGAACTTTTAAAAGATATCATCATCCAAACAAAACAAAGAGAGATCCCCGTACTTATGTGTGAGATGGGGTATGATCAGAAAAAACCCCTGACAGCTTTTGCAAATGAGAAGATAAAACAGTATAAAAAACTGGAGTTTTATAAGGACTTGGAAAACTTTGACAGGGGATTCGAGCTAGTTTTTTAAGCTCATCCCCTCTTCATTTAGTTCAATCTTGCCATTTTCAATCAATGAGGTAAGTGCTCTTTTATAAGCTTTTTTACTTAGTCCGAATATCTCTTTTACAGTTTCAGGATCTGTTTTATAGTTATATGGAAGTGTGCCGTCATTTGTTTTTAAAAGTGTTGTTATCTTTTGTGTGTTTATATCTTCTGCTTTACTTTTACCTATAGGCTGTAAGGATATGTCAAGCTTACCGTCAGCTCTTACCTCTTTTATATAAGCTTCTTTTTTTTGCCCCACTGCTATATCCGTAAATATCTCATTTTGATAGATAAGTCCTTCGTAGACATTGTTTACGATAACTTTATATCCAAGTGGAGTTTTTGCAAATATTAAAATATCTACAGGGTCGTTTTTCTCTAACACTTTTATATCTTTAGATAAAAATGAAGTGATCTTCTCAACTCCTATTAGTCTGTTTGTTTCCGTATCTAACACAACTCTTAGTATTCTTTTATCACCAACTCTAAAAGGTGTTTTTTGTTTATTTCTAGGTACAAAAAGATCTTTTAAAAGTCCCATATCTACAAAAGCACCGTATTTTGTGGTATCAACTACAGTTGTAAAAATAAACTGATCTTTGTAACCTAAGGGCTCTTCTGTTGTTGCAACAGGTCTATCCTCTGAATCCGTATATACAAATACATCAATAGTATCACCTATTTCCATATCATCGGTTATATAGGCATTTGGGAATAAAACTTCACCCTCATCCTGAGCTTCAAGGAAAAATCCATAATCTGTGTCTCTTTTTATTTTTAGGGTGTTTATCTCACCTATTCTTATACTTTTATTTATCATAGTTATATTATATCTTAATATTACTCAAATTTTATATTTTCTTTATTTTGTACCGTGCCTCTCTCTATAAAGTCATTTTCCATGATCTGCAGTTGTTTGTAAGTTTCATTGCCATTGTTGTTATATGATATTTTAATAAGTAAACTTATGGTTACAGATAATATTATTGTTGCTATTATTACTTCAAAGAGTGTAAAACTTTTCATCTTTTTAACCTTTCCTTATATGATTTTTATATTTTACTTTTTATTTTGTTTTGATTAGTTAAAATACCAAACTATTTAAGGAGTAAACCAAAATGAAAATAAATTTAATAAAAATTGTTTTTATAACTATAGCTATTATAATTATATCCGGTTGCTCAAGTAAAACCGTAGAAGAACAGGAATACAACAAACCGGCAGTATATTGGTATAATAAAATGATAAAACAGATATCCAACTACCAGTACGATAGTGCAGATGAGACTTTTTTATCTTTGGAATCTGAACATAGAAGATCACCCTTGCTGCCAACGGCGATAATGATAATAGCAACTGCTCATATGGAAAATGAAGAGTATGAGATGGCAAATTATTATTATGATGAGTATCTAAAAAGATACAGTTCAAAGCAAAATGTGGATTATGTAAGGTATCTAAAGATAAAAGCGAATTTTTTAGCTTTTAAGAGCCAATATAGAGATCAGGAACTTTTGTCAAAAACTTTAAATGATGTTTCTGATTTTATAGGGGAATATAAAAACTCTAAATATATCTATCTTGCAAAAGATATAGAATCTAGACTTTTAATGGCACAAGCTACCCTTGACAATGAGATAGCAGAACTTTACGGAAGACTTGAAAAAACTGAAGCTCAAAAAATATATGAGAGTAAAGCTAAAAAAAGCTGGATGGATATAAATAGTATAAAAAAGGTTGAAGTACCTTTTTACAGATATATATTTGAATAAAAACAATTAATAAAGGACAGATTAATAAGATGCAATTAACAGATTATGATAATTTTCCGGATAGGCTACCTATACTTGTAGAGGAAAGTATATTCCTTTATCCGTTTATGATAGCACCTATATTTATAGATGATGAACAGAACATACATGCTGTAGAGTATGCTATGACTAACAATAAACTAATAACCGTAGCTGTTAGCAGTGAAACAAAAGAGGAGAGCAGTAATGAGTTTTATAATGTAGCCGTAGTTGGTAACATTATGAGAAAGATTACACTCCCCGACGGTAGAATAAAAGTATTGTTTCAGGGACTTGAAAGAGTTGAGGTAAAAGAGATAGTAAACGGCTCACCTTTAATGGGTGTAGTTGATCTGCTTCCTACAAAACCTTATGAAAAAGATAAAATATCGGCTATACTTGAAGTATTAAAAGCAAATATAGAAAAACTTTCAAAGTTAAATACAAAGTTTCCTATAGACCTTATGAAAACAATTGATGAGAATGGTGATGCAGTAAGAATAGCAGACCTTGTGTCCTCTGTTCTTAATATATCTAACGAGGAAGCTTACCGGCTATTTAAAGAGACTGATATTGAGCTAAGACTTCTTGGGATAATCGATAATGTAAAAAAAGAGATAGAAAGTTTTAAAATAAGAAATGAGATCACTGCCAAGGTTAATACGAAACTAGACAAGACCCAAAAAGATTATTTTCTAAAAGAGCAGTTAAAAACAATACAAAAAGAGCTTGGTGCCGATAACGGCAGAGAAAAAGAGATATTAGCTTTTAGAAAAAAGCTAAAAAAGCTAAAATCATTTATGCCAAAAGCAGGGTTTAAAGAAACAAAAAAACAGATAGATAAACTAAGCAGAATGCACCCGGACAGCGGTGATGCATCAACACTTCAAACATATATCGAGCAAGTTTTAGAGATACCTTTTGGAGAAAAAGCCAAAGAGAGTGTAGCCGTAACCGAAGTTGAGGATCAGTTAAATAAAGACCACTACTCACTACAAGAACCAAAAGACAGAATAGTTGAATTTTTTGCAGTAAAAGAGCTTCTTGAGAAAAGAAAAATTGAGCAAGATAAAGACAACAGTACTGTTTTGTGTTTTGTAGGACCTCCGGGTGTGGGTAAAACATCTTTGGCAAACTCAATTGCTGCAGCACTTAAAAGACCGCTTGTAAGAATTGCACTTGGCGGTATGGAAGATGTGAATGAATTAAGAGGACATAGAAGAACTTATGTGGGTGCTATGCCCGGACGTATAGTACATGGACTTACAACTGCAAAGAAGATGAACCCCGTAGTTGTACTTGACGAGATAGATAAAATAGGTGCAAACCACAGAGGTGATCCTAGTGCCGTTATGTTGGAGATCCTTGATCCTGAGCAAAACCATGCATTTAGAGACCTTTATCTAAACTTTGATATTGATCTTAGTTCATGTATCTTTATAGCAACTGCCAATAATATAGGATCTATTCCAGCTCCTCTTAGAGACAGAATGGAGTTTATCCATATAAGCAGTTATACCCCAAGTGAAAAGTTTCATATAGCAAATGAGTATCTTATACCTCAAGAGCTTAAAAAACACGGGCTTAAAAAAGCGGAAGTTAATTTAAGTAAACCTACTGTTGAGCTTATAATAGAAAAGTTTACCAGAGAAGCAGGGGTTAGAAACCTTAGACGTGTATTTAGCAAGCTGTATAGAAAAGCTGCAAAAGAACTTATGTACAATGAAGATATAACAAAAGTATCTATAAACACAAAAAACATTGAGGATTATCTTGATAAGCCGGTATTTGAGATAGATATTGCAAGTAAGACAAACAGTGTGGGTGTTGTAAACGGTCTTGCTTGGACAAGTGTGGGTGGAGATGTACTTAAAATAGAAGCTGTTAAGTTTAACGGTAAGGGTGCACTTTCTCTTACGGGTAACATGGGTGATGTTATGAAAGAATCGGCTAGAATAGCACACAGTGTTGTAAAAAGCCTTATTGATAAGAAAAAACTTAAAAATGCTACTTTTAAAACAAGTGATATACATATGCATATACCAGAAGGTGCTACACCAAAAGACGGTCCAAGTGCAGGTATAGCAATGGCACTTACCATAGCATCAATATTAAGTAATCAAAAAGTTCATTCAGATCTGGCTATGACGGGGGAGCTTACACTTACAGGCAACGTACTGCCTATTGGGGGACTAAAAGAGAAGCTAATAGCCGCATACAAAGCAAAGATGAAAAAAGTTCTAATACCTTCGAAAAACTATAAAAGAGATCTAAAAGAGATACCCGATGAGGTAAAAGAAGCTTTAGAGATAGTTGCAGTAGATAAAATAGAAGAGGTTTTAGAACACGGTCTGGTTTAGATGGATTATGACGATAAAATAGAAGAGATAAAAAAACTTCAATCACAAGGCTATAAATATGAAAAAAAACCAAGCCTTGTGATAAACAACTTTTTTATGCTTATTACTATAGTTATGGTAAGTACAGTTATATTGATATATGTAAACTTTATCAAACCCTCTCAAGATAAAGAAAAACATGAAGCTCTAAAAGCTAAACAACATAAAGAGTATTTAGAGCTTAGGAAAAAGCAGATCGCCTTATCGCATAAACTTAATAAAATAGAGATCAACGGTACAAAATGAGATCACATAAAATAGTAACTGCCACAAATGTAATAATAATACTTAATCTAATTATGTTCGGTGTTCAAAATACAATAGAGCATGGAATAGTAAGATTTGGTCTAAATATCTTTTTCTTTGAATATAAACTTTACTATCAACTTCTCTCAACTATGTTTGTTCATTCAGGGGTATTTCATATTTTGATGAACATGTTCGTATTGTATCAGTTTGGTTCAATGATAGAAGAGGTAATAGGTGTAAAAAGATACCTTTTTATCTATTTTATAGGTGGTATTCTTACCTCTGCTTTAAGTTTGTTTTATATGAACATAACAGACAACTGGGTAAATTTAGTAGGTGCCAGCGGTGCTATATGTGTACTGCTTGGGTGGTTTGCACTAAAAGATACTTACCAAAGAAAAGGGATAATTATCTGGGTGTTACTGATCTCTTTTGCCCCTTTACTACTGGGCTTTCCAATTGCATGGTATGCACATATAATAGGCTTTGTTTTAGGGTGGCTTATGGGGTACCTGATCTAGCATATTCTGGCACTTAAACTATTATAGTGCTAAATTTATAAAATCACTTGACATTCACTCACTCATATGCTATACTTTCATTAGCACTAAGAGATATACAGTGCCAAAACTAGCGGAAGCGGTTTCATTGTAAAATGAAAAGTTTCCGTGAAAATTAAATAAAAAGAAAGAGAATGATCAATAAAAAAGAGTTTTTATTAGATTCTATTATTAGAGCATATATAGAACACCTTGAGCCAATAGGTTCGGGTCAGTTAAAATCTATGTATGATATCTCATATTCACCGGCTACTATTAGGGGATACTTTAAGAAACTTGGTGATGAGGGTTATCTTGCACAGTCTCATGCAAGCAGCGGTAGAACACCTACAACTGAAGCTTTAAAAGAGTATTGGGCTAATAGAATTGAGAAACAGATAGACTTTGTTGATTATGATAATTTAAATATATTGGCAAGACAAACCGGATTGTCGGTATTTTTAAAACAAATACAAGAACAAACATTACATAGAGTATTAAATATAGAAAATCTATATTTACTGCTTGAGTTTAGTTCATTTTCTATTACTATTAAGTTTAACAGTGCTTTATACAAGTTTTTAACAGATATGGTTGGACTTGATGCTTCAAATATACTTGAAGTGGCACACCAAGTTGGTGCAAGTGAGCTGTATGTGGAGCTTGACAAGTATCTGTATAATAAAGATTTTGAGATTATAAATGTAAAAGAGTTTTTAAGGCTTGTAGTTGAGTATGATCTTAACGAAGCGATAATCAACAGATTTTTAAACGGTAATATTATGGAAACAACAGATGAGGGGATCTTTTTTAACGGTAACTCAAACCTTGGAGAGTTTCTTCCTCAAAACTATTTAGCAGTATCACATAATATAAAAATGAATGGATATAACTATAAGATGCTTGTTGTGGGTGAACTATCAAAAGATTATGAATATTTTTATAAAGGGATTTTAAAGTAAAAGGTCTCTTTAGACCTTTTACTTTAATCGAAATAAAGAAGAGGAACAAATGGAAAAAAACGAAATAAACGAAGAAACTCAAAATATACAGGAGACTTTAGAAGAAGCTGAAGTTGTAGAAGCTACCGAAACTGAGGAAGTTATTTCTGATGAAGAGAAGTTTGCATCGCTAGATGAAGAGTTTAAAGCAAAGATGGAAGCTAAGGTTGCAGCTGCAGAAGCTAAAGCAAAAGAGGCTGAGGACAAGTTTTTAAGAACACATGCAGATTTTGACAATATCAAAAAAAGACTTGAAAGAGAAAAATACAGTGCAATAGAATTTGCAAGTGAGAAGTTTGCAAAAGATCTACTAGCTCCAATTGATGCACTTCAAATGGCTATGCTAAGTGCAAATGCAGATGTAGAGCCGGAAGTTTTAGTTGATAAACTAAAAGAGGGTATTGAGTTAACTGTAAAAGCATTTAATACTGCATTTCAGAAGCATGATATTGTTGAAGTTGAGTATGATGAGTTTAATCCTGAAGTTCACAATGCGGTACAACAAGTAGCAAGTGAAGATGTGGAGTCTGGACAGATAGTTATGGTTATGCAAAAGGGATATAAGTTTAAAGACAGACTTCTTAGAGAAGCAATGGTTAGTGTAGCTAATTAAAAGCAGTCTTTTGGAAAATTTCTTCGTTGGAGAAAAAATTTAAAACAGTCACTTGCCTTTTGTAAGCTCCTGCTTTAGATTTTTTATCCGCCTTGAACTTTCCTCAAAATACAGCTTTTAAGGTTAGTATGATGTGACCGTAATGTCGTAAAACTATCATAAAGTTTAAAATAAAGAAAAAATAAAAAATTAATATAAGGAAACAAAATGAGTAAAGTAATTGGTATAGATTTAGGTACTACAAATTCATGTGTGGCAGTTTATGAAGCAGGAGAAGCTAAGATTATTGCAAATAAAGAGGGTAAGAACACTACTCCTTCAATCGTTGCATTCACTGATAAAGGTGAAGTTTTAGTTGGTGATCCGGCAAAAAGACAAGCTATTACTAACCCTGAAAAAACTATCTACTCTATTAAGAGAATTATGGGTCTTATGATGGATGAAGAGCATGCAAAAGATGCTATGGATAAGGTTGGATACAAAATCGTAAACAGAAACGGTGCGGCAGCTGTTGAGATTGACGGTAAAACATACACTCCACAAGAGATCTCTGCTAAGATCCTTGGAAAATTAAAAGCAGATGCTGAGTCTTATCTTGGTTCAACTGTAACTGATGCAGTTATTACGGTTCCTGCTTACTTCAATGATGCACAAAGAAAAGCAACACAAGAAGCAGGTACTATTGCAGGACTTAATGTACTAAGAATCATCAATGAGCCAACTGCTGCATCTTTAGCATACGGTTTAGATAAAAAAGGGGAAGAGAAAGTTATCGTTTATGATTTAGGTGGTGGTACGTTTGATGTTACAGTTCTAGAGATCGGTGACGGTACATTTGAAGTTCTTTCAACTGACGGTAATGCATTCTTAGGTGGAGATGACTTTGATAACAGAATCATCGACTGGTTGGCAGAAGAGTTCAAAGCTGAACACGGTATGGATTTAAGAGATGACAAGATGGCTCACCAAAGACTTAAAGATGAAGCTGAAAAAGCTAAAAAAGAGTTAAGTGCTACAGCTGAGACTGAGATCAACTTACCGTTTATCACTGCTGATGCAACAGGACCAAAACACTTGGTAAAATCTTTAAGTAGAGCAAAATTTGAAGCTATGACTGAAGATCTAGTATCTGAAACTTTAGATCATATCAAGGTAGCTATGAAAGATGCAGGACTAGATAATGATGAGATCGATGAAGTTATTATGGTTGGTGGATCTACAAGAATCCCTAAAGCTCAAGAGATTGTTAAAAACTATTTTAATAAAGAACTTAATAATTCAGTAAACCCTGATGAAGTTGTTGCTGCGGGTGCTGCTATTCAAGGTGGAGTTTTAAAAGGTGACGTTAAAGATGTATTATTACTAGATGTTACACCATTATCACTTGGTATTGAAACTCTTGGTGGAGTTATGACTAAACTGATTGAAAAAGGCACTACAATTCCAGTGAAGAAATCACAAGTATTCTCAACTGCAGAAGATAATCAGCCGGCTGTTTCTATTATGGTTGCACAAGGTGAGAGAGAGTTTGCCAGAGATAATAAATCACTTGGTCAATTTGAACTATCTGATATCCCGGCAGCTCCAAGAGGAGTTCCGCAAATCGAAGTAACATTTGATATTGATGCAAACGGTGTTTTAAACGTATCTGCTAAAGATAAGGGAACCGGTAAAGAGAACAAGATCACTATCTCCGGTTCATCTGGATTAAGCGATGATGAGATCGAAAAAATGGTAAATGAAGCAGAAGCAAATAAAGAAGCTGATGAGAAGAAAAAAGAGCTTGTAGATGCTAAAAACCAAGCGGAAGCTATGCTTCACTCAACTAAAAAATCTTTAGAGGAAAATAAAGGTGTAGTATCCCAAGAGGAGGAGCAAGCGATAGTTGATGCAGCTGCAGCTTTAGAAGAAGCACTTAAAAACGAAGCTGTAACTAAAGAGGAGATAGATGAGAAGTTAAAAACTCTTACAGAAGTATCTCATAAATTGGCAGAAGCTATGTACAAAAAAGAGCAAGGTGGAGCTAACCCTCAAGGTGGTGCAGATCAGGCTAAGAAAAAGGAAGATGACGATATTATAGATGCAGAAGTTGAATAGTCATTCAAGTTTATTGATAAACAAAATATAAGGGATAAGTGTAAACTTATCCCTTTTTTTGTGGGAAAAAAAAGCTAAAAGAGGGTAAAATAATTGTAATATTATTTATTATTTAGGATATATATGAATTTTTATAAAACTTTTTTTACCCTCTTTTTCATATTTCAATTCTCTTCTCTTTTTGCTGTAGATTCAAATATAAATCTAACAGTTCATGAAAAAGATTTTCTGGCTAAACACAAAACAATAAAAGTATCAAATGTACTTGACTGGGCACCTTATGATTATAATATAGATGGTATACCAAAAGGGTATTCTGTTGATTATATGAAACTTTTAGCCAATAAAATAGGGATAGAACTAGAATTTGTAGCAAATAACTGGAAAAATTCTCTGGAAGATTTAGAAAACAAAAAAATAGATATTATCCATACTATCTCTAAAAGTGATAAAAAAAGATTAGAGTATACACTTTTTACAAAGCCTTATTTAAATATACGATATTCTCTTATTACTCAAAATAATTCAAAAATTAAAACATTAGATGATCTGAAAAATAAAAAGATTGCTTTAGTGAAGGGATGGACATCTACAAAATATATAAAAGAAAATTATCCTGATATAGAGGTGATAGAGAAAGATACTTCAAAAGAGATGCTTACTGAAGTTGCATTTGGACAAGTTGATGCTGCTATTGACGACTTTGTAACTGCTAACTATTTTATAAATAAAGAGTTTTTAAATAACTTATCAATAAGTTCAAAATTAAATATACCTGATTCTCATAATATACTTCATATTGGGGTAAGAAATGATTGGAATATTTTAAAAGTTCTTATTGATAAAGCAATAGATAATGTTACAGAGGAGGAACTTCTAAAACTAAATAATAGATGGATGATGAAAGGTATCAATAATTTAAACAGGATAAATTTCACAACTAAAGAACTTGATTTTATAAAAGCACACCCTATTGTAAGTGTTGGAGGTGAAATGGACTGGCCCCCTTTTGATTACGTGGAAAACGGAAAGTATCAGGGGATTGCAAAAGACTATTTAGATCTTATTGAGAAATATTCGGGTTTAAAGTTTGATGTTAAGACAGGCTATACCTGGGATCAGCTTTTAACGATGGCAAAAAATAAAGAACTTGATGTGATGCCTATGATCTACCATACAAAAGAGCGTGAAGAGTTTTTTAATTATACGGACAAATATTTAACTGTAAGAAACTATCTTTATACGTTAGAGGATAAAAGTTTTTTAACATTAGAGGAGCTATCGGGAAAAACTATCGCATTTCCTAAAGGTTTTGCTCAAATTGAGTTATTAAAAAAACAGTATCCAAAAATAAAGATTCTTGAAACAACAAATACATTAGAATCAATAGATGCGGTTGTTACAAAAAAAGCTGATGCTTTAATTGAAAATATTGCACTAGTAACTTATTTGATAAAAAAGCATAATATTGAAGATATAAAAAGTGCTTTTTCTATAAATCTCGGTGCAAATGAGATCCATATGACAACAAGAAAAGATTGGACAATACTAAGAGATATAATACAAAAGTCTATCAATAAGATATCTATAAAAGAGAGAAATATTATAAATAGAAAATGGATGCAGTTAGATGATACAAATGCACAAATAAGATTAAACAGCCAAGAGAGGGAGTTTATCGTAAATCACCCTGTAATAAAAGTAGGGGGTGAGACAGACTGGCCCCCTTTTGATTACGTGGAAAACGGAGAATATCGGGGGATAGGGAAAGATTATTTAAAACTAATAGAGAAGTATACCGGTTTGAAGTTTGATATAAAGACGGGATATACTTGGAATGAACTTCTAGGCATGGCTAAAGATAAACAGCTGGATATGCTTCCTATGATATATTATTCAAAAGATAGAGAGAAGTTTTTGAATTTTACCCATAACTATTTAAATGTTAGAAATTATCTATATACACTGAAAAGTACGCAAGATTATAACACTCTTGAAGATTTAAACGGAAAAACTATAGCGGTACCTAAAGGATTTGCACAAGCTGAGATAATAAGAAGAAAATATCCTGAGATAAAAATACTAGAAGCTAAAAACGTATTGGATTCAATCGATGCAGTGGTTACTAAAAAAGCAGATGGATTTATAGAAAATACTGCGTTGGTTAGCTATTTGTTGAAAAAACATAACATTAGGGATATAAAAGGTGCTTTTTCAATTAAAATAGGGGTAAATAAGCTTTATATGGCAACACGTAAGGATTGGTCCGTATTACGTGATATTATTCAAAAGGGTTTGGATAAGATAACAATTGAAGAGAAAGAGGTGATCAACGAAAGGTGGCTTAGGATAAGTGACGGTAAAAAACTTATAAAATTCTCCTCTAATGAGAGGGAATATATTGAAAATAACACGGTTAGATGTGTCACTACAACAAGCTGGGCACCTTTTAATACCCGTGAAGATGGAGATTCAAAGCCGGTTGGTGTGGCACTTGATTATTGGCAGTTAATTATCCAAAACACCGGATTAAAAACTACATGTGATGTTGTGGATAAATGGGATGATGTGTTAAATGCAATAAAAAACAATGAAGCAGATATCACCTTGGCAACTACTATTACAAAAGAGAAAGGGAAATTTACAGAGTTCTCTAAACCTTATGCCTCGTTTCCCATTGTAATAGCTACTCAAAACGACAAGGGGTATATATCAGATGCTTCATACCTAGAGGGTAAAAAAGTAGCAGTGGGCAGATCTTATTCTGCATATGAGATATTAAAAGAGCATTACCCCTCAATAGACTTTGTAGAAGTTAAGAATATAGATAAAGCTTTAGAGTTATTATCTCAAAACAAAGTTGATGCGGTTGTTGATATACTCCCTGTACTGGCATATAAAATGAATGTATTTGGTTATGCCAACCTTAAAATATCAGGTACAACAAAATTTAATTTTGACCTTAGAATGATGATGAGCAAGGATAACAAAGAGCTGTTGTCAATCGTCAATAAAGGTATAGATACTATAAGTGATGATGAGAAAAAACTGATCTATAATAAGTGGATATCAATAAAAATTGATCAGGGATTTGACTATTCATTGTTTTGGAAGGTTATTTTAGCTTTTGTGGTAGTAGTATCACTTGTTTTATATAGAAACAGACAATTAGTAAAATATCAAAAAGATATACAAAAGAAAAACAATGAACTTGAGTTTAAAAACAATGAGCTTAAAAATGCTAAGGAAAATTTAAAAGAAACCCTGAACGGTTTTCAAACAATGATAAATTCAACCTTAGAGGGTATTTTTATCCTTAAAGAGAGTATATGTATTGATGTAAATGATGTTGCCGTAGAGCTTTTGGGTTATGATAACAAAGAACAGATTATAGGTAAAAGTGCTTTTGAGTTTATAGCACCAGAATCAATTGAGTTAGTGAAAGAAAAAATAGCTTTGAGTGAGGCAAAACCCTATGAGGTGAAAGTTCTTAAAAAAGACGGTACTAAGTTTGATTGTTTAATAAGGGGTAAAAATATTATCTTAAACGGTAAATATATAAGAATATCTGCACTTTTAGATATATCTGAATTAAAAGAGAAAGAACATATTATACTTGAACAATCAAAAATGGCAGCTCTTGGAGAGATGATTGGAAATATTGCACATCAATGGAGACAGCCCTTATCTGTAATATCTTCAGGTGCTACCGGTATGAAAATTCAAAATGAGTTTGGACATCTTACAGATGAGGTTATTGATGATACATGTACTTTGATAGATAATAATGCACAATATCTCTCAAAAACAATTGATGACTTTAGAGACTTTATCAAAGGGGACAGAAAAAAAGAGGTATTTAGCTTAAAAGATAATTTAAACAGTTTTATTAGTTTAGTTGAAGGCTCAATAAAGAGTAATAACATAGGGCTTGTTTTAGATATAGAAGATGATATTACTATAAATGGTTATCCTAATGAACTGATTCAATGTTTTATAAATATTTTTAATAATTCAAAAGATGCACTTATTGATATAGATGAAGAGAATAGATTTCTATTTATAACTACATTTATTGAGAATAACAAAGCAGTTATAGTATTTAAAGATAGTGCAGGGGGTATACCTGCAGATATACTGCCAAATATATTTGAACCGTATTTTACCACAAAACACAAGTCGCTAGGTACCGGTCTTGGACTTCATATGACGTATAATCTTATCGTTGACGGAATGAACGGGAGAGTAGATGCGAAAAATGAATCTTATAAATATAATGGAAAAGATTATAAAGGTGCTTTATTTAAGATAACGCTTCCGTTGTCTTAATATCTTATTATCAAGAAGCACCTAATTTATAATTTTTATTATATATCATATATTTGAGGACTATTACTATGAAAGAACTTGATAATAAATTTGATAGTGTT
>JAYEMD010000094.1:0-42863 GCA_034717895.1 Campylobacterota bacterium
AGATACAAATATCACAGAACATAAAGAGTTTATGAGTATATCAAATGATACTTTATTTATCTGTATTGACCACCTTTTAGAAGATAGTAATAAACAAAACCTAACTAAAACATTTTTATTAAAGACTATATAATGAAGTTTAAGTTTGATAGTAATCAAGAGTTTCAACTTACACCTATAAACTCTATTGTAAAACTATTTGAGGGACAACCACCACAAAAAGATTTACCCCTTTTAGTTGGTGAGTATGGAACTTTTGGAAATGATTTAATCATAGGTAAAGAGAGAGTTTATCATAACTTACAATCAATACAAGAAGAGAATAAAATCCCTTTTGAGTTAAGAAATGATAGTTATGATTTTTCTATTGAGATGGAAACTGGAACTGGTAAAACATATACTTATTTTAGAACTATATTTGAATTAAATGTAAAATATGGTTGGAGTAAGTTTATAATCATTGTTCCCTCTATATCTATCAAAGAGGGAGTTTTAAAAACTTATCAAATCACAAAAGAACACTTTGAAAATCTATACTCAAATATAGTTTCAAGTTGTTATGAATATGATAGTAAAAAACCTAATCAAATTAAATCTTTTGGTAGAGATACACATATAAATATTATGGTTATGACATTACACTCTTTTAACAAAGAAACAAATGTTATCAAACAAAATGATTTAGATGGTTTTGAAGATACACCAATAAGTTATATACAAAAAACTAAACCTATTGTAATACTTGATGAACCCCAAAATATGGAGAGTGATTTAAGTAAAAAATCTATTGGGGAACTTAACCCACTTTTTACATTAAGATTTAGTGGGACACACAAAAACTATTATAATTTACTTTATAGATTATCACCTTATGAAAGTTATCAAAGGGGATTAGTAAAGAAGATTGAAGTTATCTCTATGAAAGAGGAGTTTAACTTTAACAAACCTCATATCAAAGTTATAGAAATAGGAAAAGATAATAATAAAAACAAACCTTTTTATACTAAAATAGAATGTTTTGTAAAAAAGGATGGGGAACCATATAGAGATATTATCACTTTAAGACAAGGTGATAGACTTGAAAGAAAAACCAGAAATAGTATCTATGAAGATTATCAACTTCAAAATATATCAACTTCTACAAATCAAATAGAGTTTTCAAATCATTTGACATTTGAAAAAGGTGAAGAAAATGACAACTCAAAAAAAGAGATACAAACACTTCAAATTGAAAAATCTATAAGACTACACTTTGAAAAACAAAAAGAGTTTTTTGAAAAAGGACTTGATATAAAAGTATTATCTTTATTTTTTATAGATAAGGTTGATAACTATATAAATGATGGTTGGATTAAAGAAGAGTTTGAAAGACTATTTGAAGAAATCAAACTTGATTTTGACCACTTTAAAACAAAAGATAAATCAAAAGTTCATAATGGATATTTTTCTAAAAAAGTAAATAAAAAAAGTGGTGAAGTTACTTACAAAGATGAACTTAAAAACAATCAAACAGATAGACAACTTGAAAAAGAGGTTTATAATCTGATTATGAAAGATAAAGAAAAACTTTTATCTTTTGAGGAAGAGACTTGTTTTATATTTTCACACTCAACACTTAAAGAGGGTTGGGATAATCCAAATGTATTTCAAATAACAACACTTAATGAGACAGTATCAGATATCAAAAAAAGACAAGAGATAGGAAGAGGATTAAGGTTAAGTGTAGATAGTGAGGGTAACAGAATATTTGATAAAAAGATAAATGTATTATCTGTAATATCAAATGAGAGTTATGAAGAGTTTGTATCAACTTTACAAAGTGAATATGAAAATGAGTTTTTCAAAGGTGAGAAAAAACCTACTCCTGACAATGGTAATAAAAAAAGAAAAATTATCAAACTAAAAAATGATATTTTAGATAGTCCAGAGTTTAAAGAACTATGGAAAAGAATATCAACTAAAACAAGATACAAAATCAATTTTGATAGTGAGGAACTTAAAGATAATTGTGTTGATATTATCAA
The DNA here is from genome assembly GCA_034717895.1 of Campylobacterota bacterium. GTDB lineage: Bacteria > Campylobacterota > Campylobacteria > Campylobacterales > Arcobacteraceae > JAIOSF01. The sequence continues at coordinate 2,025 of JAYEMD010000094.1, forward strand.
CAATGAAGTTTCAATCAATGAGATAGTTTATAGAATTGATAAGTTTGATATAACTATGAGTGAAAAAAGTGGTATAGGTGGAGAAACTACTGATAGTGGTATAATCAACACAAAGGGTTATATGGGTGATTTACCTGATTTAATACAAGAACTCAAAAAAGAAACAAACCTAACTATAAACACTATTAAAATGATTTTAAATGAATTAGATGACTATTTACTTGAAGATTTTATCAGAAATCCACAAGACTTTATATATCAAGTATCAAAAGTAATCAACAATGAAAAGAAAAAACTTTTACTAAATGGTATTGAGTATGAAGAGTTAAAAAGTGATAATGGAGAAGTATTATATTATGACCAATCACTTTTTACAGATTTACACAAAATACCTGAAAATAAGATAGTTGATATTATGAGTGATAAATCTGTATATGATAGTATTGTTGTAGATAGTGATAATGAAAAAGACTTTACAGAGGAGTTTGTAGATAATCCAAATATAAAACTATTTGTAAAACTACCTAATAAGTTTTTTATCCCTACACCAATAGGAAACTATAACCCTGATTGGGGATATATTAAAGAAGAAAAAAACCCTATGAGTGGTAAAATTGAAAGAACTTTATATTTTGTTGGAGAAACAAAAACAACAAAAGAAGAGTTTGATTTAAGACCAAGAGAGATGTTCAAAATCAAATGTAGTGAAAAACACTTTGAACACACTTTAAGAGATACTCCTAATACTCAATATAAGTTGTTGAGTAAAGTTGAAGAGGTTTAATAGATAATATAAATTATCTATTATTCTCTATTTCGATTATAGTATTTATATGACTTTCATTTTTTGTTAGTTCACCCATTACAAAATTACCAAAACCATCTTTTTGACAACTTTCCACTAAATTATCTATGTAATATTTACAGTCTTCTATTCTTTCTTTCATTTCTCCAATTAGATAAGAATAATCATTTGGATAAGAGTTTTCAGTATTTTGACCTATAACAATAGGTTCGTCTGGGTCTCTTGGTTCGTTGTGAATCTCTAAATACTTAACAATTTCTTTATAACTATTTTCCATTCTTTTAAACAAAAGAAAAATATTTGTCTCACTCCATTCTTTCAAAACCAATGAATTACTTTCATTTTCAAAATATAAAGTATTTATATCAAGTTCTTGAGGTGTTTCAATATCTATATCATACATTACTGTTCCCATTTCTATCCTTATAGTATTTTGTGGAAATTATATAATAAATAATTAAAAATTAAAATTAAAATCTTCACCTTTTTTTATTTTTTTGAGTATAGATTTTTTATCTTCATTTGAAGAGTTGTCTTTTTTTGAGATAATCTCTTCAGAAAGTTCTTTTTCTTCTTGAAGATAATCTTCTTCCAAATCTTCACTTTTGATTTTTTCTCTATATTTATCTAACATATCAGGGACAATAAAAGAGTTAAACCACAAATCCCAATCTTTCTTTTTGATTAGTATTTTACCACCATTCTTTTTTTGAGAGTATTTTGTATTAAACTCATTACTTTTAATATCTTGATATATTTTTTCTCTACTGATTTTATATATTTCACTAATCTCTTTAACTGTAAGATACTGAATATTTGATGAACTTGTAGGAGTGTTGTTTATATCTTTTTCAAGGTCATTTATCCTATCAATGACATTATCAACCTTATTACTTATAGAATTGTCTTTTTGTTCAAGTTTATCTAATTTATTATTGATTATGTGAAGTAAATCTAATATTTGATTTTCCAAAAAATACCTTTTAGTTTTTTATTAGTGTATTATACTTTTTTTATACTTTGTATTTTGTGTATTGTTTCGTATCCTATTGTATATAACTTTGTATGACACTTTGAAAAAGTTATATACTATATAAAAAATTATTTTTATTGATTTTTTAATTGTTAAAAATATTAAGTGGTAGTCGTGGAGGGAGTTGAACCCTCACTCCCTATGGGAAATGGATTTTGAATCCATCATGTCTACCATTCCATCACACGACCATTTAAAAAGTTATTTTTTAACAATATTAAGTATTTTTACCCACCAACTAAAAAGGTTTTGAATCCGGCGTGTTTACCAATTTCACCATAGCGGCACTTTGTCTTTGTTGGAAGGTGATTGTACCAAGTAATAGTTTAAGAATTTATTAGTTTACGGCTCTTTGAATTATCTAACAGCATTTTGTTTGATAAATACTCTTTAAAGTATTTTTCAATATCTTCTTTGATATGATAATTTCTGTTTTCATCAAAAAATTGATAAAAGCCAAACTTATTTATAATATAGTAATCACACTCATCAAGTATATTTTTATCATTATCTTTGAACATCATCACTTTGTTCTTTATATCTTCAATAAGATTGTTCTTTTCATGTATAGAGTTTGTTTGATCCTCTATTGTTTTTAGAAGAACTGCTCTTTTATTGTATAACTCTTCTACTTTTGATATCTTTGGAAGCATTATATTTTCTATACTGTTTTCTATCATCTTATCAGCATAATAGATAAACTTAGCATAAGTTATATACCCTTTTTTCTTTATTATCTTATCTTTGTCAACATTTATATCTTCAAGTAGATATTTTAACTTATCATCAGGGATCTGTTCAATCCTTTTTACCATAAACTCTTTGTGAAAATCTTCACTGTAGTCAACTATCTGGTTTGCCAGTATTCTGTAAAATTCTTGTTGTTTTCTTGTCATTTTGTACTCGCTTCTAATATCTCTGCATCAATAATCTCTTCCGTTTTATGCTCAAGCATATGGTTTCCATCAGGACTGTCAATCTTATAAAGAAGTATCTCCTCTTTATTAAAATCAGGATGGATAACTTTCTGCCACCCAATACCGGGTAACGGTCTGTTCTTCCAGTAGAAATCATCAAGCCAGTTTATCCCTTTTTCAAACTCAAGCCAGTCTTTTATCTTGTCACTTACATCTTTTGCTTTTCTAAAGTCCCATCTGTAGTTTTGTTTCTCTTGAGATTTTTGTGAAACCTGCTTTGGTTTGAATTGTTTATGGTGTATACACCAGTTTTGCCATACTTTATCCCAAGAGGCTTTAAGGTCACCTGTACCTAAATAGTGGTTTTTAAACTTTTGGAACTCTAATTCTATTGTATCTTTTGCAATATGTTTTTTTGCAAATAAGATCATGGAATCTGTTAGTATCATATCCTCCTTGATGGTTGTTTTTACCAGGTGGTTTTTATATTTGTTGTTATTTAGAACCCATCTTTTCCATACAGCTTCCCAGTCACTGTTTAGCGTCCCTTTACTTTGATAATAAAGTTTGAAATCTTCAAACATATCTGTAACATTTTGTACATATTTTGATCTTGCGAACTGTTCCATCTCATAAGAAAGCCTGAAATTATCAGGTATTGCACTTGTACTGTTTGTAACAGGTGTTGTTCTTGATATCTCACGGTGGTGTATTGTTGTGTCATCGTGAAGTTCCACATCGCTTGATTTCTCTTCTCTAAATTCAACACCGTCCATAACATTGTCATGGGATGTCTCTTTTAAGGGTACATATATATATTTTTGAAAATCTACTTTAGTAACAATGTTTTCAATTATTGTATTTAGTTTTAGTTCTATAATATCTTTTGAGACAATTGTATCTGTTAGATCCATAAGATCTAATTGTTCACAAAAGATATCTTTTATATCTGATTTTAGCTGTGTCATATTTTAGTTTGAGTGGTGGTATTGCTCTTTAAATTTTACATATCTTGCCGCATGTTCGATAAGATTGTCCGATTCTTTTTTTGTTAATGTTTTAACAACTTTTGCAGGACTTCCCATGATTAAAGAGTTTGGCGGGAATACTTTATTTGAGGTTACCAGCGAGTGTGCTCCAACTATACTCCCTTTTCCTATAACTGCACCGTCTAAGATTGTAGCATTCATACCAATAAGGCAGCCGTCTTCTATGGTACAGCCATGAAGCATAACTTTGTGTCCAACTGTTACATCGTCACCTATAATTGTAGGGTAGCCGTCACTCATATCCTCTTTTTTATAGTGTGTAACATGTATCATAGAGAGGTCTTGAATACTTGTACGTTTACCTATTCTTATTTTGTGTACGTCACCTCTTATAACTACACCAAACCAGATAGAGCTGTCCTTGCCTATTTTAACATTTCCTATAACATCTGCACTTGGAGCTATCCAGGCTGATTTTTTTACTTTTGGGAACCAATTTTTAAATTTTAATAACATTTTTAAATACCTTGTTTTATTTATCTAAGTCTTCAATTTTACTCTCTATGGTCTTAATATCGTCTAAAGACAATTTAAACCCTTTTTTAAACAGATATTTCATATATTTTATCTCTGCAGCGGTGAAACCTTTTGGGTCTTTGTCTGAAACCTTTAAACTGTCATCAGCTATATCAAGCCTTTTTAGTTTGTCGCCTGTTATTTTTAGATAATATACAAGAGTAAATGTCTCTTTTGTTTTTTCAATAGTTACAACCACCTGATCTTCAAAGATCTTTTCCATAGGGATATCTTCACTTATATTTGTGATATTAAGGAATTTTAATACCTCTATAAAAGAGTGGGTGTCCATATATCCTATGTAAAATTTGCTAAAAATTTCAAAATACCTTTCAATTTGAGGAGTAGAAAGAAATTTAAAATCAACAATATGTTCCTGATCTTTTCTTACACTTCTTAGTATCCATGATAAGGTATCGAAATATTTAAAATCTTTTGTATATACATTATAGGTGTGTATAAGCTTTTTGTCACCATATTCAATAAATTTTTTATCTTTTTTAGTTAAATTATAAACTATATCTTTTATAAGTTCTTTATCCTCTAAAGGTTTGGTGAGCCAAACGGTACAGTAGCTGGGGAATACGCTTACCCCCATGGCACCTTTTGTAAGTATGATAAGAGCTTTGATCTTTAACTTTGGAAATAAAACTTCTAAAAGTGCTTTTTTCTTTTTTAGTCTTTTTCTTAAGCTGGTAGTGGTTTTTACTATTGTAGTTTCTACAAAATAAACGCTCTCTTTTGTAAAAAAAAGTGCATCAAACTCAGTAACATCTTTATAGCCTGCTTTATAAACTATTTGAGAGTTTATATCTATCATCAAACCATTTTTGTAGTTTTTGTAATTATCTTGATGCGGTCCTTTTAGGACAAATCTTGTTATATGTTGATTCTCTATTGCATATGGCAATAAAAGCTCATATACCACATTTTCATACAGCTCACCCACAAGTGAACTATAGGTACTTATATAGTGTGGGTCATCTTTATCTATATCTGTCTTTTGCAGCTTTTTTAAATATCTTGAATGGTATTTATAAAAAAACAAATTGTCGTATATATCTTCTACTTGTAAATTTTCAATCTGTTTGTTTATTTGAAGTAAATGTTCTGATTTTTTCATATTTTAAAATATCTAAATATTACTTAAAAGATAATTTGGTACAATGTAATGCTTAAAGTAAAAATTACTTAGGCAACACTTAAATAAAAGGAGTTTATCATGGGTCAACAAAGAGATATTATAAATGAAGAATTTAAAGACGGTGAAGAGATAGATACCTTCAAATCAAAAAAACACAAACCTGACAACTATAAAAGAAAAAGAAAAACAATGAAAGAAAAGGGTAAAAAGGTTCAGATTTGGGTAAAAAAAGAGACTTTAGAGTATGAAAAAGAGCTCACAAGACTCCAAATAGAACTTTTAAAGTTTCAAAATCATGTAAAAGACAAAGGGTTAAAAGTGCTTATGATCTTTGAAGGTAGAGATGCGGCAGGAAAAGGCGGTACAATAAAAAGGATAACGGAACATCTAAATCCAAGAGGTGCAAGAGTTGTTGCTCTTGAAAAACCAAGTGATACGGAAAGAACACAGTGGTATTTCCAAAGATATTCTCAGCATCTGCCAAGTGCCGGAGAGATAGTTCTATTTGACAGAAGCTGGTACAATAGAGGTGGAGTTGAACCTGTTATGGGATTTTGTACACCTGAAGAGCACCATGAGTTTTTAAGGGAAGTGCCGCAGTTTGAAGATATGCTTGTAAAATCGGGTATAACTCTTTTAAAATTCTACTTTTCTGTTTCAAAAGATGAACAGAATAGAAGGTTTAATAAAAGGGAAACAGATCCTTTAAAGCAGTATAAGTTAAGCCCCGTAGATAAAGAGTCTCAAATGTTATGGGATAAATATACTATTGCCAAATTCTCTATGCTTATGGCGTCAAATACGGAACATGCACCTTGGACTATAGTAAGAAGCGATAATAAAAAAAGAGCAAGATTAAACTGTATAAGACATATTTTAAATAGAGTTGATTATCCGGATCAGTTAAAAAGAAAAGAATCAAAAGAGGAAGAAGATGTTGTCGTAAGCGGTTCTATGGAACTTGAACTTATGGAATCCCAAAATGCTTTTGCTAAGGTATTATAGGGATGAATTTAAAAGATTTTGAAAGAACAGATTATACCGGACTTTATAAGGCAAAATATACACATCCAAATTTCGGTAATAAATATGTAGCAAGATTTCAATTAAATAAAAAAAGATATATGAAAGTACTTGGATACGATAAAGCCGATAATCTTACAGACCATAAGGCATACGGTTTACTGGAAGATTATAAAAATAGTTTGATCGGTAATGGTGCTGTAAAAAAACAAAAGACTACTCAAAAAATAGTGAAAAAAGAACAAAAAACAAAAGAGAACATTGAGAATACGGATATAAAAATATTACAAGATGAAAACCTGTTCTTGAAATCTGTTCTGGGAGACTATAAAAGTATAGATACTAATGTACTTCAAGAGGGTATTCAAAAGATATATGATGCCGTAGAGATGGAAAAGTATCAAATAGAACTTATCAAACTTCAAAACTATTTAGAGAAGACCGGTAAAAAGATGATAGTACTTTTTGAGGGAAGAGATGCTTCGGGAAAAGGTGGAGCTATAAGAAGAATGACAAGATATATGAATGCCAGACATTATCGTATAGTTGCTCTTGGTAAACCTACGGATACACAAAAAGGTCAGTGGTTTTTCCAAAAATATATCGAACATTTTCCAACCGGCGGTGAAGTTGTACTGTTTGACAGAAGTTGGTACAATAGAGCAATGGTAGAACCTGTGTTTGGTTTTTGTACACAGCATCAGTATGAGATTTTTATGGAAGATGTTGTAAATTTTGAACATGATCTGGTACGTCAGGATATTATACTTATAAAACTATATTTTAGTGTATCAAAAGATGAACAACTTATACGTTTTGAAAGTAGAAGAACAAACCCTTTAAAACAATGGAAGTTAAGTGAAGTTGACCTTCAGGCACAAGATCTTTGGGATGAGTTTAGTGAAAAAAAGTATGAGATGTTAAAAAGAACACACTCAAGAAGTGCACCTTGGCATATACTAAGAAGTGACGATAAACATAAAGCAAGAATGGAAGCTATCAAGGTAGTTCTAAACAGTATCGATTATGATGACAGAAACTATTCACTCCCTTTTGATGCTGATGATAGTATAAATATCTCAGTACAAAAAGAGCTTTCCCGGATGAGAAAAAAGAGAGATTATTAAAATCTCTTTTTTATTGTTTTACCCTTAGACCCTTATAATATGTAAGTATATCCAGAAGTTCAATCTCCAATTTTTTACAATCTTTTAAGATATCCTTCCCTTTTGGATTGTATATATGGTCAAGTCTGCAAAGCAGATGCCTGTCTTTTAGTTGTTGGATATGATACGCAACCATTTCAAGCCTTCTTTTATCCTCAATATTTGTAGTATTTAAAAAAAACCTGTTAATATTAAATATGGTAAATGCCAAAGCTAAGGTAAGCACTAGAGTAAGTATTATTTTTTTTGATTTTTTCATTAGCGTAATTGTAACGATAATTGCCATATATTAATCTAAAAATAGTTATCATTGTTATATTTTTAAAGAAAGAAAATTAAAAGCAAGCCATGAATCCAATATATAAAATAGCACTGATGAACATCTTTTATAATAAAAAAAGATCAATAGTTACTATATTGTTAGGTGTTATAAGTACAGCCCTTTTAATATTTTCCACCTCTATTACAGAAGGGTCTCACCAAAAGATGCTTCAAAATGCCGTAGAGGTGTATCCTGGGTATGTACAGATCACTCATAATAAATTTAGAGACAATCCAAGTTTTGAACATCTTATATTTGACAGTGAAGCTGTTTTTAAACAGCTTGATAAAGATGAGCAGATAAAATCATATACTTCAAGATTCCAAACTGCAGTTCTATTTGCCTCAAAAGAGAAATCTACGGGTGTTATCTTAACAGGTATAGAACCGTCAAAGGAAAAAATATTTTCAAAAATATACTCTTCCCTTATAAAAGGTAAATATATAAATGAAAGTGATAAAAATGAGGTCTATCTAGGCAGTGATCTTGCAGCTAGACTAAAAGTCGATATCGGTGATGAGCTCTCTTTTGTAGGTACGGCAGCCGATTATTCATTTTGTGCCGATAATTTAACGGTAAAAGGTATATTTAAAACAGGACTTTATGAATTTGACGCAAGCAGTGCATTTTTAAATAAAAAATATTTTGATGAAGTTTTTGTAAGTGATAATATCTCCACAACTATCGTGGTTATGCCAAAAGACCCAAGAAATTCACTAAAAATTAGTGAAAATATAAATAGAACAATCCCTGATGATATTATCTCTAAAAGCTGGGAGCAGTTTATGGAGTCTTTGCTTAAAGCTATGGAGCTTGATTCTGTTTTTGGTTATTTAACCCTTTCTATATTCTTTCTAGTGATTGCATTTGTGATTTTAATATATACTTTGCTTGTTGTTTATTCAAGAATAAAAATTATTGGTGTATTAAAAGCTTTGGGTACGTCAAAACAACAAATAAGAGAGATGCTTTTATTAGAATCAGTTGCCTTAGGAATCATAAGTGCTTTTATAGGTGCCTTAATAGGCGGATATATTAGTTTTTATTTTAGTATCAACCCTATAGATTACGGTAAAGAGTTTGAGGAGCAGTTTAAACAGTACGGTATGATGGTTACGACCATCCCTTCCGTATTTGATTTGGGTATGATATTAAGAGATACGGTTATAATTTTTATTTTAAATATGGCTGCAACGGTTTATCCAATAATAAAAGTTAATAAATACATACCAATAGAGGCTATTAATCATGTTTAAACTTATAGTAAAAACAGCTTTCCTATCACTTTTAAGAAGAAAATTAAGAACACTCTTGGTTATATTTATGATAGCTGTTTCATTGTGGGCTTTACTGTTTATGCAAGGGATATACGACGGTATGTATAAACAGATGGTTGATAATGCAATAAGAAGCGACAGCGGACATATCAGTTTGTATGCAAAAGGTTTTAAACAGGAGAAATCTATTGAGTATCAAATAACAAATTTAGAACAAATAGAAAAAAAGCTAATATTAAATAATAATATAAAAAGCTATGTAAAAAGAGTTAAATCAAACGGTCTTGCGGCAACTGCCGGGTATTCAAATTTTGCATCTATATACGGTATTGACCTAGATAAAGAGAAAGAATATTCAAAGCTGGATAAATATATCTATAAAGGTAAGTTTGATTTTTTAAAAAGATCAAACGGTGTGATTATAGGTTACGGGCTTGCCAAAAAGCTCAAACTTAAAATAGGTAAAAAACTGATAATATCATCTCAAGATATAAACAATGAGATAAACTCAATAAGTTTAAAGGTTTCAGGGATATTAAAAACAAACAATATGGCACTTGATAAGAGTGCTGTATTTATAGATATCAAAAAAGCACAGAGGTTTTTTGGAATTAAAGGGGTGAGTCAGATATCCCTTATATTTAATGATACTGCATATATAAAACAATTTCAGAATCAACTAAAAAAAACCTATAAAGATATGGATATATTAAGATGGGATGAGCAATACCCTGCACTTTTGCAAAGCCAGCAGATGATGGAGCAGTTTAGTCTTATAAGTTACGGTGCAGTATTTTTTGTGGCAACCATAGGTATATTCGGTGTGGTTTTGGTATCGGTTTTAGAAAGATTAAGAGAGTTTGGGATACTAAGAGCAATAGGTACGAAGTTTTCTATTGTAGCATCTATAATATTTTGTGAAAGTTTTATTATAGGAATAGCAGGGTTTATAGCAGGGGTACTTTTTGGGGGGATAACTTTGTACTATTTTCATATATACGGACTTGATCTAAGTTCATTTTCCGATGCTTTGGATCAGTTTGGGATGGATACCGTAACATATGCAGTTATTAAAACAAAATATTTTACAATGGCATTTATTTCAGTATTTACAGCGATGATATTAAGTATATTGATACCCCTTAGAATATTAAAAAAAGCCAAACCTACGGAGATGATAAATGGATAGTTTTATAAAGATCAAACAAATATCAAAGATTTTTAATCCAAACAGTGATATAGAGGTGACAGGTTTAAAAGATATTGATCTTGAGTTTGACCAAGGTGAGTTTATTGTTTTAAGCGGTCCTAGCGGCAGCGGAAAAACCACATTGTTAAATATGATAGGGGGGCTTGACACCCCAACTAAAGGTGAAGTTCATATAGATAGTGAAAATATCTCTTTAATGGATGAAGATCAACTCTGTATTGAAAGAAGAGATAATATAGGTTTTGTATTTCAAGCATACAATTTAGTGCCCGTATTAACTGCACGTGAAAATATTGAGTATATTATGAAACTTCAAGGTAAGTCTCAAGAGTTATGTAACCAAAGGGTATCACAAATAGCTAAAAAACTTGATATTGAAGAGATACTCAATAAACTACCCTCACATATGAGCGGTGGTCAGCAGCAAAGGGTTGCCGTTGCACGGGCAGTGGCAAGTAAACCAAAGCTTATACTAGCCGATGAACCTACGGCAAACCTGGACAGTGTAAGTGCAAATGAACTAATGGATATGATGGAAAAATTAAATAAGCAGGAGAATATAACAATAATATTCTCTTCACACGACCCTATGGTAATATCAAAAGCAAAAAGAAGCATAATCTTAAAAGACGGAAAAGTATTTAAAAATGAGATTATTTTATAGTATCATCTTCATTTGTAATATTGTATATGCTTTGGATATGGAATATACAATTGAAAATACAAATATAATAACAAAAACCGATAAAGAGCTAATCGATTATAACCGATTGCGTTTTAATATAAATATAGAAGATAGCCGTTTTGAGAACATTATAGTAAAGTTAATAGTAGATAATTATAATTTTTACAATAACAATATAAAAAACAATGAAAACAACAGCGATATATATAGGGGTTATTTCCAATATACCGATGAAAAACACCTTGTAAGTATTGGACTTCAAAGAATACCCTTTGGGGTAGGGCATATATATAACCCTGTTGATATTTTTAATCCAATAGATTCAACGGCAATAGAAACACAGCAAAGAGAAGGTGTTGAGTCTTTTAGATATGAGTATGCTTTAAATGAGGACTCTAATTTAGACATTACATACTCAAAGTATAAAAAAGCTTTAAGGGTCAAAGGGTATTTGGAGGTGGCAGATACTGCAATCATACTGTTAAATGACAATAAAACAAATGAAGAGATAATAGGGTACGAACTAGAAGGGGAGTTATTAGATACAGGATGGGAGCTAAGAAGCGAAGGGGGATATTTTCATAATAAAAACAATCGTGATACAATAATAAAATATCTTATAGGTGCTCAATACGGTTTTGAAAACTCATTGAATATTACCACTGAATATTATAAAGATAAAAATTCAGCTATGGATAATTTCGGTATAGATATCTCATACACTATCACACCTTTACTAGGGGTTGATTTTTTAAATATTATAAACAGAAAGGATAACAGCTATTTTAATTCATTGGTATTTAATTATAGTATAAGTGATGAATCTGTTTTACAATATGGATTTATGAATTATGACTCAGGAGGTAATTATTACTCCGTTTTTAACAATAATAATAAACATTTTTTATCATTTTCAACTACCTTTTAGCACTTATTGATATATAGTGCCAATTATTTCTAAAACTTTAGCTTTCTTTTATAAAGTTATGTTAATATTTCAATTCAATATTATAAATTATAGATAAAAATAGGAGAATAAAATGGCAAAACATCAATTTCAAACAGAAGTAGGACAGCTGCTTCAATTAATGACACACTCTTTATACTCAAACAAAGAGATATTTATAAGAGAGCTTGTATCAAACTCAAGTGATGCAATAGATAAGCTTAATTATCTAAGACTAACTGACGATAAGCTAAAAGAGGTTTATACAGATTGGAAAGGTCAAGTTAATATTAAACTAGATACGGAAGATAACTCTATAACTATATCTGATAACGGTATAGGTATGAATGAAGAGGATCTTATAGCTTCAATAGGTACTATTGCAAAATCAGGTACAAAATCATTTGTAGAGTCTTTAACGGGTGATGCTAAAAAAGACTCTAACCTGATCGGTCAGTTTGGTGTTGGTTTCTACTCTGTATTTATGGTAGCAGAAAAAGTTGACGTTATCTCTAAAAAAGCAGGTGAAGAGCAAGCTTATAAGTGGACAAGTGACGGTACGGGTGAGTTTGATCTAAGTCCTTGTGTAAAAGATGAAAGCGGTACGGTTATCTATATCAAACTAAAAGATGAAGAGGTAAGTAGTTATACTTCTAAACACGGTGTAGAAACTGTGGTAAAAAAATACTCTAACCATATTGCATACCCAATTTTCCTAAACTACTCAGAGGAAGTTACGGAAGAATTATCTGATGAGGATAAGGAAGCAGGAAAAGAAGCTCAAACTAAAACAGAAAACAAAAGAGAACAGATAAACGAAGCAACGGCACTTTGGACACAAAGCAAGTCAAGCTTAAAAGCCGAAGATTACAACGACTTCTATAAAACTATATCTCACGACTCTGAAGACCCAATGGCGCATGTACATACAAAAGCAGAAGGTGTTCACGAGTATACTACACTGTTCTATATCCCTAAAACTGCACCTATGGATATGTATAGAGTTGACTTCCAGCCTGGTGTTAAACTTTACGTTAAAAGAGTATTCATAACAGATGATGAAAAAGAGCTTCTTCCCACATACCTTAGATTTGTAAGAGGTATAATTGATAGTGAAGATCTACCTTTAAATGTTTCAAGAGAGCTTTTACAAGAAAATAAAGTTATGGCAAATATCAAGCAAGCTTCTGTTAAAAAAGTATTATCTGAGATCAAAAAACTTTCTAAAGATGAAGAAAAGTATGTAGAGTTTACGGCTCAGTACAACAGACCTTTAAAAGAGGGTGTTTACCAAGACTTTACAAACAAAGATGCAATTTTAGAGCTTGTAAGATACAAATCAACAAATGATGATACAAAGATGACTTCACTAGCAGCTTATAAAGAAAGAGCCGAGTCTTCTCAAAAAGCTATCTACTACATCGTAGGTGAAGATGAAAGAGTTCTTAGAAACTCACCACTAATGGAAAGTTATAAGAAAAATAATATCGAGGTTCTTATTTTAGATGATAAAGAGATCGATGAAGTTATTACACCGTCAATCGGTGCTTATAAAGAGTGGGAACTAAAAGATATTACATCTTGTGAAGCTCCACAAACAGAGCAAACAGAAGAGGAGAAAAAAGAGGTTGAGGAGAAATTCAAATCAATAGTAGAAAAGATTACTGAAAAATTAGGCGAAGCTGTTAAAGAGGTAAGAACTACTACAAGATTATCCGACTCTCCATCTTGTGTTGTAAAAGATGCAAATGACCCGATGGCTCAAATGGCACAAATGATGAAAGCTATGGGTCAGGAAGTTCCTGAATCTGCACCAATTTTAGAGATCAACCCTGATCATGCAATTGTACAAAGCTTAAACAGCTGTACGGATGATGATATGATAGATACTATCTCATGGCTTCTTTTAGATCAAGCTAAGATGGCTGAAGGTATTGAGATAAAAGATACGGTAGCATTTACACAAAGACTAAATAAGGTTATGACACAAGCACTTTAGTACTTGATCTCTAAAACCTTATTTAAAAAGCCGATATGGATGATCCATATCGGCTTTTTTAGTACTTTTTAGGTATAATCAATCTAATAATTATTAGGAATTAAATATAATGACACTTCAAAATTCAATAGAAAAATTAGTTGACGGAAATTATAAAATCTCCTTTGATGATACTATTGAACAACTTTTATTGGAAAAAGAGAATTTACCTTTTTTTAAAGACCTTTTAGATGATGAGATCAAACAATTACTTAAAAATGTGAATTTAATACGTTTTTTCCCAAATGAGATCATCTTTTCCCAAGGTGAGGAAAAAGATGATGTGGTTTATTATTTATTGGACGGATACGTTAATATTAGTAAAAAAAGTCCAAGCGGATTTATGAAAAAAATATCTAAGATATATTCAAAAACATTATTAGGTGAGGTTAAGCCTCTTTTACATGGTGGTAGAACAGCCACTTGTATTGCCGGAAGTGAAGGTGCAGTTGCTATAAGCTTTGAGATAGATGAAACAAATATCACTACACAAACAAGTCAAAAGTTCTATAAAAACATCTGTGATTCATTAGTAGATAAATTAAATCAGTATAATATAGAGGTTGATATAGATGAGATTAAAAACAGTTTTCAAAAAGACTCACCTGATTACTATAAAGATATTGCCTGCAAGCTTGCTAAAAAATTGCAAGATAAAAATAAATTATTATAAATATTATCTTTCAATATAATATAATTATTATAATTAGATATATTCCACTTATATATTAACATAGTTGACTTTTTCCTTATACAACTAAGCTTTATTTATAACAATTTGTAACTTTTTAATTACTAGCACATTATTTTTATGTAACTTTAATTATTTTTTAGTCAGAATTGTATTATATATTTAATATTGACATGAATTTGACACAAATGTATGTTATAATTAAGTGATAAAACAAAAGGAGTTTAGAATGTTAGAGTTTTTAAAAAGAAGACTAAAAAGTGAAAAAGGTGCTATGGATAAGATCCTTGTTACATTATTATTAGTTGTTATCGGTATCGGTGCAGTTGTTGGTATCAGTACTTGGGTAAACGCAGAAAAAGATAACTTAGTAAGTGATGCTAATACGTCTCTTCAGGGTATCAGAACTGAGAACTAACAGTCCTGCAAAGAGTCAATTTAAAATTTTTTTTAGATTGGCTTTTTGATGTTTGGTGTTGTTTTTTATATATTTTCTCTTTTATTATCTTATACGGATTACAAGAGCTTTATTGTTCCCAATGTTATTTTAGGAACGATGGGGTTTATGCTTTTATTTTTTGGATTAATAGAAGATAAAATATATATGAGTTCTTTTGCGGTTCCTTTGTTAATATTGCTTTTTTTTATAGCAATATTGCTTTTAAAACCAAATATGATTCTTGGCGGCGGTGATATAAAGTATATGATGGTCGTGGGTTTATTTTTACCTTATACTCTCTTTCCTTTGTTTTTGATTGTTACTGGTATTTTACAGTCTTTGACACTGTTATATATGCAAAATATAAAAAAAAGAAGAGTTGCAGCTATGGTGCCTGTGATGTTCGTATCTGTTGTAATTACGCAATTTATAGCAGCAATGGGTATATATCCTTTAACTTAAAGGGGGTTGTTTATTATGAAAAATAATAAAAAAGCTTTTATAGATCAATTACTTATGGGCTTTATAATTATATCAATGATAACTTTGTTCGTTGGAACAATATCTGATGAATTTTCTGCAAGAAATAAACATAAAAATTTAAAAGAGGTTGTTCAAACTGCATCTTTGAGTGCAGCGAAGTACTATATTTATCAAAATGAGGACACTCAGGAAGCTGAAGATATTGCTCTTGGTATTGTGGAACAAACACCGTTAGGTTTAGAAGTAAAAGATGATATTGTTTTTACTTGGGACTTTGATGTAGACCCAAACTTTGTAAAAGCTACAATTCCAACATACAGCCATGATAATTTCTGGTTTAGACTTTTACAGTGGGATAGTGTATCTTTTGATAATATTGAGTCAAAAGCAAATATAATATCTGTAATTTTAGATGAATTGCCGATTTTGGATGAAACTTCGAATTTTTTACCCTTTGCTATTAATGAGTGTGGTCAGGAAGGGATAAAACCGGGTGATAGTTTTTCTTTTATTTATAAGTCGTATGGGATCTTTGATACTAATGATTCTACCGGTTTTTACGGTCTTGACCCGTCAAATCCTGATAGGGATGACGGTAGTCAGTCAGGTTTTGCACACTTTAAAAATGAAGTTTTAGATTTTAACCGTCTGAATACGAAACAGTATTTAGTTGACTCGGATCAAGCTTCTATAGAAAACGATGCACAGCAGTTAGCAAGTACGCTGGAGGTTCATAAGTTTGATGAACCGATGAATATAAGTATAGCGCTTATTGATTGTAACAGTACTAAAGATGATATCTATATCTCAAATATTGTAGATGTTAACTTATCGAATATCTATTGTGGTCATAAACAAACTCCTGATGATACTATAGAGGATGTTTTTGAAAATGAAACCGGTTTTGAAACTATTGTATGGGTAAATTGGGTTGAGAGTAAATATTGTTCTCAAAGTGGATTGTTTAGAATTGATATAGATGTAACAATACCGGAAATCGACTCCGTACTTTTGGAGTATTAAGGTATGTATGATAAACTATTATATAAATTTAAATGGAATGAATAGATGACTTTAGATAATTACCATATAAAAATAAACGAACAAAAAGAGCTGGAGATACAGCAAGAGAGTCTTGTTGATGTTTTGAAGTATTATGTACTGTTCTCTAATATAACGAATCTCTCTTTTTTTGAGTATGATTATGAACTTAATAACTTTGTGTACGGATACAGTGTAGATGCACAAGAGAAGTATATATTAGAGGATATACCTTCTATAAGTGATACGGCATATTCCGTAATACTTGAAGAGAACAATACCATATACGGTATGCTAAGCTTTGAGGAGGATCCCGGAGATAAAGAGATTATATCGGAACTTTTTGAGAAAATAATGAAAGTATCACGAAATATATTTAGTCTTCAAAAGCAGTTTTTATCTCAAGAATCAGCTATCGATATTTTTATAGTTACGGATAATAAAACAAGACAGTTTGCAAATAAACTTGAAGATAGTCTACGTATTTTATTAAATGCAAATATTACAATAGTATCTACTGCTGCAATGATAAAAGATCAACTAAAAGAGAAAACAAAAAAATCTATTATCGTATATACTATAGACAATATAGAGTTGTTAACATTAGATCAGGAGATATTAGAAACACTAAACGAGTTTTTATTTGTAATAGGACCAAGTGATTATAATACCTCTTTATTTTGCGGTCATCTAAATGTTTATAGATATCTTACAAAAGAAGATTTTGTACCGGAGATCTTAAAAAGCCATATTATAGAGATAAAAAATAAAGTACAAAATAAATATATAAACAAAAATAAAATTATAGCACTTTCAGGTATCTCAGGAGGGATAGGCGTTACAACAATTGCTATGAATATGGCAAATATACTTTCAAAAAAAAATCCGGATAAAAATGTGCTGTATATAGATTTGTCTACCTCAAAAGCGATAAGCAACCTTTTTTTAGAACAGAACCCCCTTCCTAAAAAAACAATTATCGATCTTGTAAACAGCGGTGAGTTTGATATAGAAAAGAACCTTGAAAACGGACTTGTAAAAGTACAAGAAAATTTCTATGCAATAAGCGGTATTCAAAAACATATTGATAAAGATATGATCAGTCAAAATCTATTTATAGAAAAGCTTTTGGAGTATATCTCAAAAATGAGTGAGCAGTTTAATTTTATAATAATAGATACAGGTGAGGCAAATGCCGAAACACTTAATACAACAATTTATGATATATCTAACGAACTTTGGATTATTACGGAGATGTCTTTGCCTCATATCTCTAAACTAAAAACATTCTTCTCTTTAATGAAAAGAGCAGGACTTAAAGATAAATTGACTTTTTTAGTAAATAGGTATGATTCCGTAAACGCTATATCGGTGTCGGATGTAACATCCATAATAAATACGGTTAATGAAGATAATTTAAATTTTGAATTTAAAATACCAAACGACTATCCTGTTCTTGGTCACTGTTGGAACTACTGTGAACTTGCAAGCGATACCCATCCTAAGTCAGTATTTGTACATAAGCTTGAAGATGTTCTTTTAAGTAGAGGTCTATTCAAGCAAGAAAAGATTGAAACAAAGCAAGTTCCATTTTGGATGAAATTTTTTAGTAAAGATTAAAAATGAGAAGTTTAAGAGATATTATTGAAGAGGAAGAGCAAAAAGTTGAGATAATCAACGATATTCCTGAACTAGAACAAGAGGAGTCTATAAGGCAGACTCAAAAAAAGATCAATAAGGTACAAAAAAAGACTCAAAATGATCTGCTTTTATTTCCTGAGATCTATTCTAATGATGATTTATTAAATATTGCTATAAAGATTAATGATAGTTTTCTATACAACTTAAAATCTGATAAAAAGATCACAAGAGAAAGCTTGGAAGAGGTGCTTCCCGAGTTTATTTTAGGTTTTCACGAAGTACAAAATCTAAGTAAAGAAACTTTGGCAGATATAAAGCAGTATATTATAAATAATATAGTTGGTCTTGGTGTTATTACTACACTGTTCGAGATTGCAAAAGACGGCTTAAATGACGTAATTGTTAATACAAAAGATTATGTGGATATTATTTATAACGGTAAGACTCTTGAAACTCCTATGAAATTTAGAAGCGAAGAGGAGCTTAGAAAGATTATAGATAAGATGCTTGCTCAAAACAATAGAAAGATTGATGAAGCACACCCGATTATTTCAAGTAAGCTTGAAGACGGTTCTAGGGTGGAGGTGCAGATACCTCCTATTGCCGCAAACGGCGGCAGTTGTATCACTATAAGAAAGTTCAATGATCTGCCTTTACTTTTAGAGACACTTATAGAGGGCGGTCAGATGGATTATAAAATGGCTTATTTCCTTCTAAAACTTTCAAAAGGAAAATGTAATATTATCGTATCAGGCGGTACCTCAAGCGGTAAAACAACATTTCTAAATGCTATTACAAGATTTATTGAGGACAACGAACAGTTGATGGTGATAGAAGATACAAGAGAGATGCAGCCACAGATGCCCTGTCATCTTGTAAGGTCATATGAAGCAAGAATGGCAAATGAAGAGGGTAAAGGGGCTATTACTCTTGATTTTCTTTTAAGATCTGCACTTAGATCAAGTCCTAGAAGGATTATCGTGGGTGAGTGTAGGGGTCCCGAGATTGTTGTTATGTTAAATGCTATGAATACGGGACATCCCGGGTCTATGACAACTGTACATGCTGATAACACAAAAGAGGCTTTGGTAAGGGTTGAGAATATGTATTTAGAAGCCAGACCAACTGCAAGTATCGGTTTTATAAGGTCTCAAATAGTATCTGCTATTGATGTGCTTATTCAGCTTGTAAGGTTCCCGGACGGAAGTAGAAAGCTTATAACAATATCTGAAGTTGAAAAACGTATGGAAGATAACGGGGTGATCTCTTTAAATCATATTTTTAAATTTGAAAGAGATACCTCGGATATGAAAAAAACAAAAGGGGAGTTTAAAGTTTTAGCAGCTCCTAGCAGAACAATTGAACAGATGAATATGTTTGGTGTGGATATTGATAAAAGGATATTTAATCCTGATTTTGAGATGACAAAAGAGATGCTTTTAGAGGAATTAAGAAAAGATCTTCCCTCAAAAATGTGTGGATGGAAAGATGAGCATCTAGAAGAGTATGTAAAAAAAGATCCTCAGGTTTTTCACAAGTGGCCACATTTCCAGGATATCAAGAAGCAAGGATAGATAATGAATTATGATAATATGATGTTACTTTTTATCTTATTTACACCTTTTTTGGTTGTAACCTTGTCGTATTTTTTATTTCAGATCTATAAAGAGATGAATAAACAGCGTGTGATCATTGATACCTTGTCTGATTCTGCTTCACATATATTAGATACTAAGAAAAAAGTACATGACGGTAAGAAAAAAACAAATTTTTTACGTGAAAAGTTGAACTTTGGAGGTTTTACCAACCCTGCATCTGAATATGTTTTTATTTTTATATCTATAGCTTTTGGTGTTTTGGTGGGGATCTTTATCTATATAGTTATGCAATCTTTAGTAACATTAATAATCTCTGCATTGATATTTTCTATGTTTCCTTATTTGGTTCTTAAAAAGATTATTGCCAACAGACAAGAGGAGTTTAACTTTGGGTTAAAATCTGTTATAGATAAAGTTACTAGTATGATGAAAAGCGGTGTAGGGTTTGAACAAGCTTTTAAGAAGTCTATTCTTACTACAAAATCTCAGTTTACAAGAGAGGTTTTGGGTATATATATAAATGAAAAAGATATTATAGGTGAAGATAAGGTTTTTGAAAAAATGTTTGCACTTGTTGAATCAAAAGAGCTTAGGATATTTTATCTGGTAATCTCTATAGGTAGACAATCCGGAGGTAAGTTTTCAAATACCCTTGAAACATTAAGAAAGACACTTCACGACCAAGGGGTTATAAAACAGGAGATCGTATCTTCAACCAAAGAGATAAAAATCGGTACTTATATTATTATATTTTTAACAATAACAATGTACCTTATGATGAATGAGGTTTTTGAAGAAGCCCTAGATGAACATTTTTTTGGTTCATCTGAAGGTAAATTGCAGATGTTCTTTATACTTGTGTGGGTTGGATTTGGTATATTTGTAAATAATATGATGACTAAGATTAAAGGATAGATGATGTTGTATATAATTCTTTTTGCACCTGCATTGTTAATAGTTGCCGTTCTTCTTGCTATCTATATTATAAAAAGACAAAAAAGGAAAAGAAATATCATTTTACTTTCCAAACTTGATGTAGCGGCGATAGTAAATCAGCAGCAGATACAAAAAGAGCACAGTGTTACAGATCTTAACTTTAAACTTTTACAAGCAGGAATTACTTTAAAAGAGTACAACGAAGCCAGAATTATATTTGTAATAATAGGTGTTATACTTTTAACTGCCTTACCTATATTATTCTCTTTTACAGTGGGCTTGATCGGTGTTTGCGTGGGGATATTGTGTATTGTGTACGGTGGAGCTATCTATATAGCTATTGCAAAAGCTGAGCGTGTAGAAAAAATAAATCAGGATCTAGGAACATTTTTGGATCTTGTAAATGTTATACTAGAAGCAGGCGGTAGTTTAAAAAATGCATTTTTTACAGTTTCTACCAAGGCTAAAAATATTATTGATGATGAGCTTTTAAAAGAGATAGCCATACTTGAATATGAGATGACAAATTACAGTACGAAACAGGCATATGAAAACTTAAAAAATAGAGTTGACAGTGAAGAGATGACAAAGATTGTTGACTTCCTTATATTAAGTGAGGAAACAGGTATCGGTGTAAAAAATATATTTACAACACAATCTGAGGAGATGAGACAAGATAAGTTTTTTCAGATTAAGGGTAAAGTAAATACCTTAAATATGTATCTTATAATAGTGATATTTATATTTATACTCCCTGCAGTAGGTGCATTTGTGATCTTCCCTATGAGATCAGGCGCAATCTCTACAGGATTTTAGAAAAGGATAAAGTTTATGAAAATGAATAAAAATATAATTATAGTATTGGTTTTATCATCACTGCTGATTTCAGCAGCAGGTGCTGCTTTTTATTTTTACAATATGAATCAAAGAACATTAAAAAGTAATAATGCGCTTGTGGTTGTAAATGTTGCCTCAAAAGATATAAAGAGAAATACTCAAATTAAAAAGAAAGATCTAAAACAGGTTAGAATTGCAAAACAGTATTTACTCTCAAAACCTTTACTTGAAAAAGAGATTGTCGGAAAGTACGCAAAAGAGAATATCTTTAAAAATGATATCTTCAGGAAAGAAAAAGTTGCCGCCAAACAAACAGTAGATGAAAATGCAAGTTTGGTAGATAAATTTCAATACAATAGTTATAATATGTCATATGATATGTTTAGAAACCCTAACTATTCCCTTAAAAAAGGTGATATTATCAATATTATCTCTGTTTTCCCCACATATGTAAAAAAATCAAACGGATCACCGAATGCAGTTCAGTATGTTGCAAAAAATATAAAAATCATCGGCTTTTTACTTGATGGAAAAGAGAATGACAAATCTATAAAAAAAGTAAAAGTTACTCGAAAAGTAAAAAAGAAAGATGTTACGCAAACTATAGAAAAAAAAGCTCAGGAGATACTGCTTGATATAAAAAGTGATGTGCTTTTATCTTTAACTGATGACTATAACAGAGGAAATCAGTTATGGATGGTAAAAACCAACCCACCTGTAAAAAAGAAAAAAGTTAAACCTGTAAAAAATGTAGTAAAAGCGTCAACTAAAAAAAGAACATATCCTGTAAAAATGTATAAGTTAAAAAACAAATATGACAAAATTGCTGCAACCATACACTACGCAGATGATAAAAAAGCATCTGTTACAAAAAATAGAACGATCAGGCTTGATAATACTTTACAATGTAAAGCAAATAATAAATATCTAATCGGTATATCTAATAAAGTTCATTTAAGATCCGGTGCATCAAATGAATATAGAATTAAGAGTATCGTTTATAAAAACTATATAATTCCTTATGATAAGGTGGTTAATGATAACTGGTATAGAACCTGTGACGGGTATTTTATACACAGATTTGAAGTTAATCCTATAACTCATAAAGAAGTTATAGAGATACTAAAGAGATGAAAATGAGAAAAGCTCTTATAGACCAGATGCTCTTATGGATAGTTTTATTCGTAGCATTTGTAACTGTGTTTTATGTTATATTGAACTACTATAATGTAATCAGGGCTAAAGATAAGTCAGACTCAATTGTAAATTACGGAGTAAGAATGAAGGCTTTAGGTAGAAGTGACTCTTCTATTGTTGCAGGTTTAAACGATGTTAAGGGCTCTTACTTTGATACAATTGTTGATGATGATCTAAATTGTGTTGAGGATAATACTACTGCTGATTATCAGGTTATATTTACTTCAAATATATCAATTGGAAGCAATATGTTTTTAAACCAAAATGAGAATATTACATCTCAAGCAGCCGCATTTAATGAGGCAAGCAGTTTTCATATAGATTGTAATTTAAATTTAAGACCACAGTAAAGGATAGGTGATGAGTAAGATAATTTATATAATTTTAGCAGCTTTAACATTATTTGGCAATGTTATAAATGATTATTCGATAGATGAAAAACAGCATAATGGGGAGAGTATTTTGATGCAGCATAACAGCTACAAAATACTAGAATTTAGTAAAAGAGTTATAAATATTAGATTAAGCAGCAGTGATGTTGTAAGTGTAAATTTTGAAGATATAAAACATAAACCCTTCTCAAAAATAAAAGTGTTTGCAAAAAAAGCCGGAAGTGTAAATGCCCTTATCACTTTTTTTGATAATAGTATAAGCCAGATCTCATTTGTAGTTACGAATAACATTGAACATATTAAACAGCTTGTAAAAAGTGTTGCTCCAAATGTTCAGATAATAAATGTAAACAACAGCATCGTATTAAAAGGCGAGGTTAAAAACAATAAGATTAAAAATAAGATTATAGATCTTTTAAAAAGTGAAAATGAAAGTTTTAAGATAATAGATCTAGTTAATGTTAATCAGCCTGATAAAATGGTACGTTTAAAGCTCTATGTAACAGAGATAAACAACCAAAAAGGTCAAAAGATCAAAAACAACTGGTCTTTACAGTCAGGATATACAAGCGGTGAGACAGAGCAGGGTAATTTACTTGTAGGATACAACGAAGGTGCAAGTACACTGCAAACAGCTGTAGATATGCTAAATGCCGTTACCCTTTCAGGTGGATTAACATTGACTGCTAATAAATTAGGAAAAGATTTTAATGCGGGACTTACCTTAAATTATCTAAAGAACAAAGGTGTTGCTAAAGTATTGGATGAAACAACGCTTATAACTGTTGAAAACCAATCATCAAATTTTTTAGCAGGTGGAACTTTGATGGTTAGAACATCATCAACATCAAGTGATGGACAGCCTATAAGCAGTGTAACAAATATTGATTACGGTTTGGATCTTGATATAAAAGTAAATGATATAATCAATGATAAGTTTATAAATCTTGATATATCTACAAGCTCATCTTCTCTTGACCATGCAAACAGTGTAGATAATATACCCGCAAAGAATGACAAAGCTATAAAAACAAATGTAGTGGTTCAAAACGGTGCAACAATTGTTCTTGGCGGTTTAATAAATAATTCAAACTCAAAAAATATCGAGGGGATCCCTTTACTTAAAGATATTCCAATAATTGGGGAACTGTTTCAAAGTAAAGATTTCCTAAAAGGTAACAGTGAGTTGATATTTTTTATAACTCCTACTATTGTAGACGTTTCACAAAATGACCAAATAAAGAAGTTTAATAGTGTTAAAAAACAAATTGTCAAAGCTAAAAAAGTTCCTGTTAAAAAGGTAACGACACCGGAAGATCTAAGTAATGAAGAGCTTCACAAAAAACGTTTACAAGATGTTTTTGGTATAAACTAAAGGAGATCATATGAAATATATATTTTTAATTATATCATTGTTATTTATTACGGGATGCAGTGTAAATACAGCGCTTGAAGATAACAGCACTTCACAAGAGACTGTTTTGGAAGAGATTGTGCAGTTGATTCCCGAGGTTTACCTGATAAAAAATACACAAATCATAGAAACAAATGAGCAGGTACTGCAAGTTACTATTAATATATTTGAAAAAGAGAGTAACAATCACTTTGAAACAGGACAGGTAAAAATAGAATACCCGGATGAGATAAAAACTTACGGGGAAGATCTTGGTTATTTCTCGGAAAATATTGTTGATGTTGTAAGCGGTAAAGCTGTTTTTACTTATACGGCACCAAATGACCTATCTGCAGTTAACGGTAAAACTTTTAACTTCAATTTTTACCATATGGATAATCCAACACAAAAAGTTACCTTGAGCTTAACATATACACCAAAAGCAAATCAAATTATAGATACCTCATATGATCTTGATTTTGTAAGTAGTGACAAGCTTGTAACTATGCCCATTGAAACTACAAAGATATTTAGCGTAAATCTAAAAGATGAAGAGGGGAGTATTGTTGAGGATGATTATATTTATGATATAAATATATCCTCTTTAAACAGCAATATTGTAGATTTTATCAAAAATACGGACGGTTCAAATACAACTGCCCTAAACGATAAAAACAACTCTGTAAGTGTTATAGTAAACAGTAAAACGTTATCCGGTCTGGCTCCCATTGAGGTTAGCGTTGATTTTAAAGATGTTAACGGTAATGATCAGAATGTAAAACAGGTATTTAATATAGTTGTTCTTTCAGGACCCCCTACAACTATCAGCTTTAGTTATATAGAAACACAAAACGATAAAGAAAGAGCAAAGTTTATAGAAAAATGGGCGGTTAGAGTAAGTGACAAATATCTAAACCCTATCAATACAAACCCTGCAATCTCTACGGGTGCTATTGTAGGATACTCAAATAACGGCAGCAGTAACAATAACAATACGGACTATTTATATTACGCTACTTCAGATATACAAGCAGGTACAATTTCAAGTGATGACACGTTTACGGCAGGATCTGAGGTATTTGCAAATATAGATCAGGCAAATGATGTTTTTGTAACCTTTGGAAACGGTTATACCTATAATGCTTCAGGTAAGTGGGATTTTACTTTTAGTTCAGATGATAGCTTAATACTACTTGATGATTTTGAAGGTTCAGATCTATCCTCAATGGGTTTTGCAATGGGTAATAACCATAGACAGGATCAATGTAGAGACAGTGTAGAGTGGACAGGAAGAGTAACATCATCTGACGGTAACTATACGGTTGATGATACGGGTGCTGCCCT
This sequence comes from Campylobacterota bacterium, assembly GCA_034717895.1. Taxonomy (GTDB): domain Bacteria; phylum Campylobacterota; class Campylobacteria; order Campylobacterales; family Arcobacteraceae; genus JAIOSF01. The sequence continues at coordinate 28,148 of JAYEMD010000094.1, forward strand.
TTTAGATGTGGAGTATGACTATTATCTTACGGGTAAAGATATAGTTTTATGGACCAATATTGTGGGAGACAATAAGGCTACGGATCAAACTGTTCGTATAGGTGAAGCTCAAAGGATAACATTAAGAGGTCTGGGTATTGAAGATGTGGGTTCAAGTTTCGGTTGTATGTTTGAAGGGCAGGTTACTTATTTATTATCTATAGAAGATACGGTAGAACCTTATAGAAACAGTAACTTTATGCCAACTATAAATACGGACGGTGATGTGATAGCAACATATAGTTCAAGTTCTATGGATGCACCGGCAGAAGGTATATATGATTGTACGGTAAACAACGGTCAGGCTTATATCACACTTGATATAAACGCCAGTGTAGGAGAATGTAAGGGTGGTTCTGTTACAGTTTCATCAAAAGTTATAAATGAATTTTAATTAAGGATATAAAACTATATGAGAAAAAATGAGATTGATAAGCCTGATGAGTTTTTGGCATTAGTAAAAGAGAAAAAAGACAACTATCTATACCACGATCATCCAAATGACGGTATAGACCTGTTTTTGGATGATGAGTTAGAGCAAATAGGGTGGCACAGTAGTACTTTTGACTTTATAACCTACAGAGATATAGCTGAGTTTATTGAAAAGAACTGTGAAGGGCTTATAACTTTCAATGATCACCCTATGGGTTTTAACGGTTATGTTGAAGTTGATAATATAGAAGATGTAAGGGTAAAAGTAAAAGAGTTTATTGTTGAAGCTATTAGAAGTAATAGATTAGATGAGTATGATGAGGATCAGCTTGAAGCTATAGAGTATTTCGGTATAGAGATAAAATAGCATTATGGAAGATCTAATACGTGACTGGGGATATATTATCCTTTTTTTATACTCTTTCGGGGGTGGTTTTGTAGCTTTAGTAGTTGCAGGTATATTATCATACAGCGGTGAGCTTAATATCGTTATAGCTATGTTGGTTGCCGGGACTGCAAACTTTATAGGTGATCAGTTTTTGTTTACTATTGCCAGAAACAACAAGCATCAGGCAAGACAGATGATGCAAAAACATAAAAGAAAAATAGCCATGGCACATCTCTTGATGAGAAAATACGGTAGTGCAGTGGTATTTATACAAAAATATATCTACGGTATAAAGACACTTATACCTTTAGCTATGGGTCTTACAAAATACGACTATAAAAAGTTTATATTTTTTAATATCTTTGCAACTATTGCATGGACTTTAATTGTGGGTATCTCTTCATATATGCTTGGGGAACTTGTATATACTTATATTGAAGAGTTTAAAACTTACGGTATCATCTTTGTAGTTGTTGTACTGCTTAGTGTAGCATATCTATTCAAAAAAATATAACTATCTTAAAAGGGATATTTTGATATAATGAGTATTAATAAAGGGTTTATGGAAATAAACCCTAATACTTTTATATAGGAAAAATATGAAAATAGCGATCGTATTCGGCGGTTATAGTTTTGAGCATGAGATCAGTATAGTAAGTGCCATAACTATGAAAAAAGTTCTAAATGATGAACTTGTATATATATTTATAGATAAAAACAGGGAGCTTTACCATATCCCCACAGACACAATAAAATCGAAATTATTCAGCAGCGGTGATTATAAAAAGTGTGACAAAGTTTTTCCCGTACAAGGGGGCTTTGGAAAAAAAGCTTTATTTGGACAAAAGAATATTCAGTTTGATACCCTTATAAACCTTACCCACGGAGGGGACGGTGAAGATGGCGTATTAGCAGGATTATTTAAATTTTACAATATACCGTTTATAGGTCCAAGGGTTGAAGCGAGTGTTGTAAGCTGCAATAAATACCTTACTAAAGCTTATTGTGCATCAATAGGTGTAAAAACCGTAGAGTATAAATATTTTCATAAGAGTGACGAGATAGTCCTATCTAAGTTTCCTGCAATTATAAAGCCTGTAAGACTTGGAAGCAGTATAGGGGTATCTATAGTAAAATCTAAAGATGAACTAGATTATGCACTAGACGTGGCTTTTGAGTTTGATGATGAGATAATCATTGAGCCTTTTATAGAGGGTGTAAAAGAGTATAATTTAGCAGGTGCAAAGATAGATGATAAGTTTGTACTTTCTATAGTTGAAGAGCCTGCAAAAGAGGAGTTTTTGGACTTTGAGAAAAAGTATCTTGATTTTAACCGAACATCAACTGTTGCAAAAGCTGATATTGATAACTCTTTAGAGGAAAAGATCAAGGAGAATTTTAAAAAGATATACAATACAACTTTTGAAGGTTCACTTATAAGATGTGATTTTTTTGTAGTTGAGGGGGAGGTGTACCTAAATGAGATCAATCCGATCCCCGGAAGTATGTCAAACTATCTGTTTGATGATTTTAATGCACTTATTAAAGCTTTAAGTAAAAATCTTCCCGAATATCAAAAAGTACTTATAAACTATGATTATGTAAATACAATCCAAAGTGCAAAAGGGAAGGCATAGCCCTTATGGATGTGATGGATCTTATTGATTCCTTAGTCGGTTTTGGTGCAGGGGCTGTTGTGTCTGCAGCTGCTGCTTGGTATATTGTAAAACAAAAGTATGATATTCAGTTTGAAGCATTGCAAAATGAAGCCAATATCAAACTAAGCTCACTACAAAATCAGCTTGATCTTATAAAAGATCATTATGAGGATAAAATAGAAACTTTAGAGGAAACGAAAGAACATCTAAGGGGTGAGTTTGAAAATATCTCAAATAAGATATTTAAATCTACCCAAGTGCAGTCAAATGAAAATATAAATCTGCTTTTAAAACCTTTTAAAGAGCAGCTTAATTATTTTGGTACCAGAGTAAATGAGATATACAGTGAAGAGACAAAACAAAGAACAGTTCTATCAAATCAGATAGATAGTTTAAAAGAGCTGAATTTTAAACTATCAAAAGATGCTCACAATCTGGCAGATGCACTAAAGGGCAGTAATAAGATTCAAGGTGACTGGGGCGAGATGATACTAACTAGTATACTTGAAGCTTCGGGACTTAGAGAGGGTAAAGAGTATACGGTTCAGGGAAGCTATGTGAGTGAAGAGTTTAAAAGATTAAGACCCGATGTGATAGTTCACCTTCCCCAAAACAAAGATATAATAATAGACAGTAAAGTATCTTTAAAATCATACCTAAACTATACAAGCAGCAGTGAAGAGGATCAAAAAGATCAACACCTAAAAGATCTTCTTTCATCTATAAAAACACATATCAAGCAGCTCTCAGAGAAAAAATATGAAGATATAGAGCAGCTAAGATCTCTTGACTTTGTATTGATGTTTATCCCCATAGAGGGTGCTTATATGCTTGCATCATCTAAAAGTGAAGAGATATTCAGATATGCCTTTGAAAATAATATCGTTTTAGTTACCTCTTCAACTTTGTTTGGAACTTTAAAGACCATACAAAATATCTGGCAGTATGAGTATCAAAACCAAAATGCCATGATCATATCAAAAAAAGCGGCTGACCTTTATGATAAGTTTGAAGGGTTTGTGTCTGATATGGAGGAGATAGGTAAAAATCTTCAAAAAACAAAAACATCATATGAAAACTCTATAAATAAACTGGCTCTTGGCAGAGGGAATCTTATAAAAAAAGTTGAAGAGTTTAAAACACTAGGGGTGAATCCCAAAAAATCAATAGATAAAAAATATTTAGAGGAATAAAAATGTTACAAGTTAGTAAAAAAATATCAACTACGGTTGGAAGAACCAATGCAAAATATGAGCTTATTAAAGAGGGTGATAAAGTCTTAATAGGTTTTAGTGGTGGAAAAGATTCACTTACATTACTTCATACCCTAAAAAGGATGCAAAGACATGCACCTTTTAACTTTGAGTTTAAAGCAGTAACTATCACTTACGGTATGGATGGTGAAAATGTTGATTTTTTAGCTGATCATTGTAAAGAGCACGAGATAGATCATGAGATCGTTGATACGAATATCTTTGATATCTCAGTTGAAAAAGTAAGGAAGAACAGCTCATTATGTAGTTTAATCTCAAGAATGAGAAGAGGGTATCTTTATACACACGCTTTAGATAACGGCTTTAATAAACTTGCCCTTGGTCACCACCTGGATGATTCTATGGAAAGCTTTTTTATGAACTTTTTTTATAATGGAGCGATGAGAGCTATGCCTCCTGTTTATACGGCTGAAAATGGTTTGGAGGTTATACGACCGCTTATTATGTGCAGAGAGAGACAATTAAGGGGATTTGCGCAAGATAATGAAGTTGAAGTTATAGGCGATGAGGGGTGTCCGGGGATGAAGCTGGATAAAGAGCAAAGAAAACATATGAAGATGCCCCATGCAAGAGCTAATACAAAAAAACTTTTAGCACAATTAGAAGAGGAAAACCCTAAGATTTTTGTTACTATGAGAGCAGCCTTTGAAAATATCCATACAGATACATTTTTTACAAAAGAGTTGCTAAATCGTAATTAACATAATATATAATCTGCCACAACCAAAATAAGGGGAAACAATGATCAAAAACGGACTTTATCTTTCTTCACTTGAAAAAGGAAGCGGCACAATAAGCGTCTCTTTGGGATTGATGCAGATGTTAAAAGCAAAGTATAGAAAAGTTGCTTTTTTCAAACCTATAGTAAAATATAAAGATGATATCGATACTAATCTTATGATAGGGCAGTTTTCTCTTGATCTTACTAAAGATAAAAGTAACCTTTATATTTTAGATGAAGCAGAACTGTTAATATCAGAGAATAAAATAGATATTTTAATAGAAGATATAATAAAAAGGTTTCAAGAACTACAAGCTCAATACGATTTTGTTTTGGTTCAAGGTTTAAGCAGGTCAGAGATAACTTCATCAATAGAGTACGATATTAATCTTCTAATTGCAAAAAACCTCTCTTTACCTTATATAAGCGTACTAAACGGCCACAATAGATCAAATGATACTATAATAGAATCTATAAAACTAGAAACACAATCTATTAAAAATGAAAAATGTCTCCATCTTGCAACTTTTGTAAATAAGGTAAACGGCAAAAAACTCAAATCTTTAGAACAGAAGCTTGGAGAGTTGAATATAGAACCTTTGAGTTATCTGCTTCCTTATATAAAAGATGTTGATACTATTACTGTAGATGATCTATATCACGGCTTGGAGTGTGAGCTTTTATACGGTACAAAAAAGTTTTTAAATCAAAAGATATATGAAACAAAAGTAGCCTCTATGACCTTGGATAATTATCTTAGATTTATAAAAGATCAAGACCTTATAATAGTCTCGGGTGACAGAAGCGATATATTAACGGGTACACTACTGCTGCAACAATCAAATAATAGTCCAAGTGTGGCAGGGATACTTCTAAGCGGTGATCTTAAACCGCAAGTTCAGATTGACAATATCCTTAATAATCTTGATGAACTTTCAATACCTATACTTTCTACAAAATATGATACACATACATGTGCAATGAAAGTAAGTAAAATAGCTTCCAAAATAACGGCAAAAAGCTATACGAAGATCTCTCAGATTCTGGCATCATTTATAAAAAATATAGATTTTGAAAAAATTGCAGATTATCTTGATAGATCAACACAAGATATTATGACACCGGTGATGTTTGAGTACGAGTTGTTTAAAAAAGCCTCGCAAGATAAAAAAACAATAGTACTCCCAGAAGGTGAAGATGATAGAATATTAAGAGCTTCCGAGATACTTTTAGTACGTGATATTGTTGATATAATAATAGTGGGAGATAGTAAAACTATAGTAAATAGAGCAAAGGTTCTAGGGGTTGATATCTCAAAAGCACAGATCATCAACCCAAAAGATTCACACCTGACACAAAAATTTGCCGAACAATTTTACGAGTTGAGAAAAGATAAGGGGGTACTTGAAGATACCGCCCTTGATATTATGAAAAACAGCAGTAACTATTTTGCAACAATGATGGTACATCTAGGATTTGCACACGGTATGGTAAGTGGGGCTTCTCATACTACTGCAGATACGGTCAGACCCGCTTTACAGATAATAAAAACTAAAAAAGATGTAGATATAGTTTCCAGCTCATTTTTTATGTGTCTTGATACAAAGGTTCTTTTATATGCGGATTGTGCCATCAATCAGTCACCAAACAGTGATCAATTGGCACAAATCGCAAAAAGTACTGCAAAAACTGCAAAAGCTTTCTCTATGATCCCAAAAGTTGCGATGCTTTCATACTCTACAGGAGACTCCGGGAGCGGTGATGATGTTGAGATAGTTAAAGATGCAGTTGAGATATTAAATAGAGCTAATTGTGATTTTGACTTTGAAGGTCCTATTCAATACGATGCAGCTATAGATAAAGAGGTGGCTTCTAAAAAACTACCTGATTCAAAAGTGGCAGGTGATGCAAATGTATTAATATTTCCTGATCTAAATACGGGAAATAATACTTATAAAGCAGTTCAAAGAAGCAGCGGTGCTTTGGCAGTGGGTCCAGTACTTCAAGGACTAAATAAACCGGTAAATGATCTAAGTCGCGGGTGTACGGTAAAAGATATAGTAAATACTGTAGCTATAACGGCAATACAGGCACAAGAGGAAAAGGTTGGTAAGTAGATGAAAGTATTAGTTATAAATAGCGGTAGTTCATCTATAAAATACAAACTGTTTGAAGATAAAAACGAAATATACGGCGGTATGAAAAGTGAAGTGACGAATTATAAAACAGCCTTGGATAATATTTTTGAGGAATTGGTCAGGAAAGGTGTAATAGAATCATTTGAATCTCTTGACGGGGTAGGTCATAGAGTGGTTCACGGTGGTGAGAAGTTTAGTAATCCCGTAATAATTGATGATGATACAATAAATGAGATTGAGAAGCTTATCCCTTTAGCTCCTTTACACAATCCCGTAAATCTAAAAGCTATCAAAATTATCAAAGAACAATACCCTAAGATGACCCAAACAGCTGTTTTTGATACGGCATACCATCAAACTATGCCCCAAAGTTCATATCTATATCCGCTGCCTTTTGAACTATATGAAAACTACAATATAAGAAGATACGGTTTTCACGGTACCTCACACTATCATATTATGAAAAAAACGGCACAGTTTTTAAATAAAGATATCAAAAAGATAAATCTGATCACGCTGCATCTCGGGAACGGTTGTAGTGCCTGTGCCATAAAAAACGGTCAATCTATAGATACCTCTATGGGATTTACCCCTTTAGAAGGGTTGATGATGGGTACTAGATGCGGTGATATAGACCCCTCAATAGTAACTTATCTTCAAAGAGTTTTAGAGTGTCACAGTGATGAGTGTGATAATATTCTAAATAAGAGAAGCGGTTTTAAAGGGATATGCGGATTAAGTGATCTTCGCAAAATTGAGGAACTTGCAGCAAATGGAGATGAAAAGTGTTTATTGGCTCTTGATATGTTTATACAAAGAGTTAAAAAATATATAGGTGCATATTATCTAGAACTTGAAGATCTTGATGCTATTGTATTTACAGGGGGTATCGGGGAGAACAGCACTTATATTAGAGAGATGGTGTCAAAATCTTTAGCAAAAAGTATAGGAGCTGTTTTAGATAGAAATAAAAATGAAAATATCAATAATGATATTGAGTTTATAAGTGATAAGAACAGTAAGATAAAACTAATAGTTGCCTCAACTAATGAGGAGAAAGAGATAGCATCTCAAACTATAAGTTTAATAAAGGGCACCTCTAAAAATCCCTATGTTCATAGCTTAGATGTGCCCTAAATTAATCTAAAAGTTCATTTTTAATATATTATTAAAGAAAAATAGGTTATAAATCCATTAAATTTATAAAAATAGGAAGAGTTAAAATGTCACTAATGATAACAGATGATTGTATTGCATGTGATGCTTGTACAGATGAGTGTCCAAATGGAGCGATTGAAGAGGGTGATCCGATATATATCATAGATTCTGACCTTTGTACTGAATGTGTGGGTAGTTTTGATGAACCTCAATGTATTGAGGTTTGTCCGGTTGATTGTATTATTTTAGATCCGGATAATCAAGAAACGGCTCAAGAGTTACAGTTTAAGTTTGAACAGTTAGATTTAGAAGAATAGATAATGGCTAAGATCACAACCGTTATAGATATCGGTTCAAACTCAACTAGAATGGTTGTGTTCAAAAAGACAAGCAGATATGGATATCATCTTATAAATGAGTCCAAATCAAAGGTAAAAATATCTGAAGGCTGTTATGAAAACAGCGGCAATCTTCAAGAGATACCTATGCAAAGAGCTTTTGATGCTTTAGAATCTTTTGTAAAAATTGCAAAAAGTTTAAGATCAAGAAAAATCATTTGTGTTGCTACATCTGCACTAAGAGATGCTCCAAACAAAAAAGTTTTTTTATCAAGAGTTTCAAAAGAACTTTCACTTAATATAAAAATAATTGACGGTAAAAAAGAAGCTTACTACGGCGGAGTCGCCACTAGAAATCTTATAGGCTGTGATGATTTTACCACCGTAGATATAGGTGGAGGTAGTACGGAGTTTGCTTTTGTAAATAACAGTAATATTATAGATACTATCTCGTTAAATATAGGTACGGTTAGGATCAAAGAGCTTTTTTTAGATAAAAATGACTTAGAGGGTGCTAAGAGGTTTATCTATGAAAACCTCTCACAGATTAATAAAAAACTACCAACAGTTGTGGGTCTTGGCGGTACAGCTCGAGCTTTAAGCAGAGCTATAATAAAAAATGATAACTATCCTTTAGATATACTGCACGGTTTTACTTATGATGCAAAAGAAAAATTAGATTTTATGGAAAATATCTGTAATGCTAAAAATACATCCGAACTTAAAAGCTTGGGTGTTAGAAAAGATAGATATGACACAATAAAACCGGGTACCTTTATCTTTAAAACAATATTAGAGTATTTTGAAGTTCAAAAAGTTATTACAAGTGGTGTGGGTGTAAGAGAAGGTGTGTACCTGTGCGACGTCTTGCGAACCTCAAATGATAAGTTCCCTTCTAATTTTAATGTAAGTATAAGAAGTCTTATTGATAGATTTGTAGATGATGAAACACAAAGTTCATATTTAGGGAATAATGCAAAAAAGATATTCGATGTATTAAAACCTGTGCATAAATTGGATGACAAGTATAGATCTATACTTGTAATAGCCTCAAAATTACAGTTGGTCGGTTACTCTTTAAATTATTATAAAAGTCAGGATCATACTTTTTGGTATATCTTAAACGGCTTAAACTACGGTTTTACCCATGAAGAGAAAACTCTTATAGCTATTGTTGCAAAATTTACAAAAAAATCTTTACCCAAAGAGGATGATATAAAAGAGTTTAAAGAGATTTTACCCTCTTTAGAGATAATACAGTGGTTGAACTTTATGATGACACTGAATATAACTCTTAATATTGAATATTCAAAAGAGAAATACCAATATATACTTGATGCGGCAAATATGAGATTAGATATTAAAAATGAAACTGATTGTTTTTTGGTAAAAAATGAACTCTCACGAATAAAAAAACCTGTTGATATTGATCTGGGGTTAAGTTAGTGAAAATATGTATTGTTAAATTATCGGCAATGGGTGATATAATCCATGCAATGGTTGCACTTCAATTTATAAAAAAAGAGTTACCCGATTGTCAAATCGACTGGATAGTGGAAGAGGGTTTTAAAGGTGTACTGCTAAATAATCCACATATAGATAATATCCTTACGGTTAATCTTAAATCGATTAAAAAAGAGAAAAGTAAAATCTTTGATCAATTAAAAATCTTAAAAACATATGCAAAGAACAACTATGAGGTAGTTATAGATGCTCAAGGGCTTATAAAGTCTGCTATTGTATCTAAGATAATAGGTGGTCATGTTGTGGGTAGTTTTATAGCCGGTTTTGATAAAGACTCTATACGTGAGGGGATCTCAAGCTGGTTTTACGATAAAAAAGTATTTATCCCTTATCATGAGAATACTATAGACAGAAACGTAAGGGTGATATGTGAACCTTTAGAAATAAAAGTATCCAAAGAGGATATTTTAAATAAAGAAAAATTCTTATATTTTGATAAGATATATAAAAATAAACTTGAAAAAGAGTATAATCTTTTCGTAATAGGCTCAACGTGGGAAAGTAGAAACTATCCTAAAGAGAAATTTGTAGAAGTTGCAGACAGATTAAAAATAAAGACCTATATTGTTTGGGGAACTCAAGAGGAGCACGAGAAAGCTATCTGGATGGAACAGCAGTCCCAATACCTGACAATACTTCCGCGTATAACTCTTGATGAACTGAAATTTGTTATATCAAATGCAAAACTTCTTATTGGAAACGATACGGGTCCTACACATATGGCATGGGGTTTAAATGTACCCTCTATTACTATTTTTGGACCAACCCCTACAAACAGAGTATACGTAACAGATATAAACAAAGTTATAAAGTCGGACTCTGTTGTTGATCATTATAAACTTGATAAAAATGATTTTTCTATATGTGAAATTAAAGCAGCAGATGTAGTAAATCTTGCCAAGGAACTAATCTAAGTATGGATTATATACTTTTTTTGATATATAAAGTTTTCAAGTTTACGGTACTTATGCTGCCTGCAGGTTTAATGAAATTTTTTCTAAAAGGGTTGTCACATCTTGTATACACCTTTAATAAAGAGCATAAAAAATATGCCAAAGCCAATCTGGATCTTGTATACGGCAGTACCATCACTGAAGAAAGAAAATATGAGATAATACAAAACAGCTATAAAAATCTTTTTTATAATCTATATGAATTTATTGAAAACCCCACATTAAATTTAGAAGAGCTTGAAAAGAAAATAACCGTAGAAAATGAAAATATTATTTTAGATGCTATAAAAAATAATAGAAAGATCATTTTAGTATCTGCTCATTACGGAAACTGGGAATATATCACCTCATACGTCTCTTTAAAGTATAAACCTACAACAATGGTTGGAAGACCTATGAATAATAAATACTTCAATGAAGATATGGAAAGAAACAGAAACAAACACAACGCGCAAATGCTTCCAAAATCAGGAAGTGCAAAAGGTTTGATGAGAGCATTAAAAGATGGAAGAATAATAGGACTAGCAACAGATCAGCATATAAATCCAAAAAAAGGGGTAGAGGTATCTTTTTTAGGGCATAGAGCAATACAAGTTGACAGCACCGCAAGACTAGCCGTAAAATTCAATGCAGTTATAATTCCGGTATTTGTTATACAAAATGATTTTAGGGATTATACGATAAAATTTTATGATGCTATAGAACCTTGTGATTTTCAAGGTGAAGAACAGATAAAAAATATCACTCAAAAAGAAGCAGATATTATGAGTAGTCAGATATTAGATAAACCTGATCTGTGGTTTTGGCAACATAGAAGGTATAAACAGTTTCATCGAGGTATTTATGAATAAAAAAATATTACTATTTGCATTTAGAAAGAGTCATAAATTGTTTTTTGAAAACTTTATAAATAATTGTGAAGAGAATTTATTTGAAATAAAAGAGAGTAAAAAAAGTTTTAAATTTTCATTTAGTAGTATAAGGGACTTTAAAAAAATAGATATACAACCTGCTTGTAGTTTTGCAATTGATGAATTTTATGCAAAAACCGAGATAAAAATACCAATATTCATTCTTGAGTCTTTTTTTAAAGTAATGGCATTTGTAAATTTTCTAAGATATCATATGGTACTTAGTAGAAATTATGAAAAAATACTTATCTGGAATGGAGGTAAATTTAGACAATTAATTGCTATAGAAATAGCAAAAAAAATATGTAATACAAAAATTTACTATTTTGAGAATGGACTTCTGCCAAATACTAATGTTTTTGATTCTAAAGGAATTAATTTTAATAATAGTGTTCCAAGAGATATAAAGTTTTTTGAAAATTATAACAATAATCTTGATCTTCCTAAAGACTTGATACAAAGAACAGCAAAAAATAAAAGTAAATTTAGTGTAGAAAAAACTACATTACCAAAAAAATATATTTTTGTCCCTTTTCAAGTAGATTATGATACACAAATAATAACTAATTCAAAATGGTTAAAGAATATGCGACAACTATTTGATGTAATAGAATATCTTGCACGAAATAGTGATATTAAATTTGTAATAAAAGAACATCCTTCAAGTGGAAAAAACTATCCTGATCTACATGAAAAAGCTGAAAAATTGAATAATCTATCTTTTAAAAATGGATACTCAACACAAGAATTAATACAAAAAAGTTCTGCTGTAATTACAATAAATTCAACTGTGGGTATAGAATCTTTATTATTTCATAAAAAAGTTATAGTATTAGGAGACGCTTTTTATAATATTAAAAACATTACAACAGGGGTAAAAGATAAAAACAAACTTTTGGAACTTATTAATAATATAGATAATTTAAAACTTAATGTAGAACTTATTGATAAGTTTTTAAAATATCTTTACTATGAATATTTAATAAGAAAAGATGATAATATATACAAAACTTTTATTAAAAAACTTATTGATTAAGTTTTTATTTTGTATAAGGTTATATGTGTGATATTGTCTAAACTAAACTATTCAAATACTTATTATATTTTAGTGGCTTCTTTTGCACTATTTTTACCTTTATCAAGAGCATTAACATCGCTTATTGCAGTAGTGTTATTACTTGTGTGGTTGATTGAGGGTGATTTTGCACGAAAATTAAAACAAATAGTGTCTAATAATTTTTTTATAATTTTAATTTCATATGTTTTATTAATGTCAATTAGCATACTATGGACGGAAGATTTGACAACTGGATTTTCAAAAATTCAAAAGTTATGTTATTTCTTATTGATTTTTATTATTTCCACATCACTAAAACAAATCTATACTAATAAAGTAATAAACTTTTTCCTATTGGGAATGTTTGTAAGTGAGATTATTGCATATGGAGCTTTTTTTGAGCTATGGACTTTTAAAAATGCAACAGCAGAATATTTAAGTCCAATTATGCACCATACACATTATAGTATATTTATGGCAGTAACATCTATAATCTTATTAAATAGACTATTTCTATGTAACTATAATCTAAAAGAAAAGATCTTTTTCTTGTTGTTCTTTCTAACTGTTACTGGTAATCTGTTTTTAGCTCCAGGTAGAACAGGTCAGGTTGCACTAATTGCTGGAATTATAATAATGACTTTGATTCATTTTAGATTAACAATAAAATCTATGCTTATAAGTATTTTATTGATTAGTTCAATCTATTTAACTGCGTATAGTATAAGTGATACTTTTAAAAATAGAATATCAGTAGGACTTTCTGATATCAAGAAATTAGAAAAACTTGACTTTAGCAGTTCTTTAGGTATTAGAGTTGCATATTGGCTAACTTCTTATGACAGTATGATGGAAAATCCTTTTGGTTATGGAATAGGTGATTATCAAATTGCTATTAATGATCAATTAGATAGGAAAAAGTATAATATGATAAAAGGCTATGCTAGAGAGTTTATGCTAACCCATCAGCCACATAGTCAATATTTGCTTACTTTACTGCAAATTGGTTTTTTAGGACTATCCTTATTGTTTATATTAATTATTTATATGTTTAAAATAAAAATTATTGATATAGAGATGAAAAAATTAAGTATCTTATTTACAGTAATATTTTTTGTATCCTGTATTCCAGAATCTTTATTTAATTTTCATTATTCTCTATTTTTATATATATTATTTACTAGTTTATTTTCTATATATACTATCCAAGAATCTGGTAAAAATACTTAAATAATCTATAAAGGAAAAGATTTAAGTTTATAGCCATTAACCTTGTATTGTTATTGATTAATTGAATTTCAGTTCTTAAAAAGTATATTTTGATAAAATACCCTTATAATATATAATAATGAAAGTAATAAGTAAATTATGACGCAAAATACAATCAAAAAATGTCTTTTCCCCGCTGCCGGTTACGGTACAAGATTTTTACCTGCTACAAAAGCAACACCTAAAGAGATGCTTCCTGTTTTAACAAAACCTTTGATTCAATACGGTGTAGAGGAGGCTATAGAAGCGGGTATAGATACTATGGCTATAGTAACAGGTCGAGGTAAAAGGGCTATTGAGGATCATTTTGATATATCTTATGAGCTGGAACACCAAATAAAAGACACACCCAAAGAACACTATTTAACGCAAATAAGAGAAGTTATAAATAACTGTACTTTTTCATATACAAGACAAACTCATATGAAAGGTTTGGGACATGCCATACTTACCGGTGAAACACTAATAGGTCAAAATCCTTTTGCCGTTTTACTTGCCGATGATCTTTGCGATAATGATCTGGAAGATAACGGGGTATTGTCTCAAATGGTAAGTTTATACGAAAAGTATAAGTGCTCTATAGTAGCTATAGAGGAGATCCCAAATAAAGATACCGATAAATACGGTGTAATAGCAGGTAACGAGATAGCAGAAGGGTTATATGAAATAAGTGATATGGTAGAAAAACCTGATCCAAAAGATGCCCCTTCAAATATGGCTATTATAGGGAGATATATACTTACTCCTGAGATATTTGATATCTTAAGAGAAACAAAACCAGGTGTGGGCGGGGAGATACAAATTACAGATGCACTTTTAACACAAGCGAAAAAAAGTAGAGTGTTGGCATATAAAT
>JAYEMD010000095.1:0-3055 GCA_034717895.1 Campylobacterota bacterium
ACTAGATAATCTATTTTTTCATAGTCGTGTGCTAGGAAGTTTCTAAAGGATGCTATTTTTGCAAAATTGTATGCAAATTCTTTTGGTATGATGTTATTTTCTCCCAAGATATCAATTGCTTCATAATAACTTTGAGGCATAGTTAATGACCTTTGTTTTATGATCATCTCTGCAAGAGTAATACAACCGTCACTAACAAGATAAAGATAATGCAAAAGTGCACCTTCATACATAGGGTCTTTTAAAAACCTTTCTTTACACTCTGGTTTGTATTGATTTAGGAGTTTTAGGTAATATCTTAGCTTTGAGATTTTATTATCTATTTTATGCTGCATCTATAAACTTTCTAAAAGCTTTGAAGTCTAATATATCGTGTTGTTTTATAAGTTCAAAGTCGTATCTGTTGTTGTTATCTTTTAATACTATACCTTTTATTATTATATTTTCTAATAGATAGATATTTTTTATATTATTAAGAACAACTAGGTCTATATCTTTTTTTAATAACTTTGAAAGTTCGTATATTATTTGAGCTTGGGTATCATAGCTTGTGTTATCTAGATATAATGCGATATCGATATCGCTACTTGAAGTAAAAGTATTGTCACTGAAAGAACCAAAAAGATATCCAAACCGTACCGTATCCATATGAAGAAGCTTTGTTTCTAAAGTTTTTATTATATCCATATCTCTACCCCTTTTGATTTTTATTTTATCATATTTGGGGTTTTATGTAAAGAGGAACCCTTTGGGTTCAGTGTTCAGAGTTCAGTGTTCAGAGTTCAGTGTTCGGGGTTTTTTTAGCGGGTAGCGGGTAGTTTTTTGAGTACTACTAACTACCCGCTACTTTCTATCCTTTAGTTTTTTCTATTTCTTCTATAAATTCATTTAGCATGTTTTCATTTATTGTTTCTAATTCCGATTTGTCATATATTGTTAGTAGATATACTGTGGTATTTATTTTTAAGTAGTAATATACTCTATATCCTGCACTTTTACCTTTATTTTTATTTGAGTTTGATAATCTTACTTTATAAATATTTTGTTTTATCGGTGTAGATGTTTGGTGGATATGTTCAAAATCTTGAATGAAATTTGTAAGGTCTTGTTTGATCAGATTGTATTTTTTTGAAAGTTTTTTTAATTGTTTATCGAATAAGAATACTGTTTTAAAGTTCATTTAGCAATTCTTCTACAGCTCTTGACTTATTATTTTTTACGTCTTGCAATGCACTGTTTATATCACTTGCTATTTTTTGCTCTTTTTTATAGATAGCTTTTTTTATCATCTTTTTTAATTCACTTTGAATATCGATACCACTTTTTACAATCTCATCATAAAAATTATCATCTACTTTTAAATGTATAGTTTGCATGTTAATCCCCCCCCTGCTATTTTGTATATTATATAAAAATATTTATTTTGTGTCAAATGGGTTTGGGTGTTGGGATTAGGTATTAGGTATTACGAGTTCGGGGTTTTTTTTAGTGGGTAGTTTGTAGCGGGTAGTTTGTAGTATTTTTAAGTGGGTAGAGGGTAGTATTTTTTTGTACTACTAACTACCTACTACTAACTACTAACTACCAAAATTGTATTTTCATCTCTTTACTTCTTCCATATCTATATTTAGAAGTTTACAAACTTGTTTGAATGTATCTTTTGTATTACCACTATGTCACTATATGAAGCTTTTAGCCACTCTAAAGCAAGTGTTTGTTTCATGATAACACGATACCCTTTGTTAATAATTCTTTTGAAAAAGAGCTGTCTATATCTTTAAAGTTATCTGCCATACTCTTTGTATGAACTATTAAATCTATAGCTGCCTTATCTCTAATAGTATCTATAGCTCTTGATATTTTACTTGTGATATTCATTCGTTCTTTAAAACTTTGAGGTATGAATTGATCTTTTGTAACCACATATAAGTCAATATCACTATCTTCCGTAGGTGTGCCGTATGCATATGAACCGAATAATATAACCTTATCCAAATCAAGGGGTTTTAGTCTTTCTACTATCTCTTGTTTTAATATCTCTATATCTACCATAATGACACTCTTCTCATATAAAATATAATATAATATAATATAACGATAACTAAAAGTTTATTATTTTGGGCTTAGGGGGTTTTTGGGTTCGGGGTTTTTTTAGCGGGTAGCGGGTAGTATTTTGAGTACTACTAACTACTAACTACTTACTACACACTACTAACTACTATTTTTATCCAGCAATTCTAACCCAAAAATAAAACTTACACAACATATCCTTTCATATCAACATTCTGTTCGGTCTGGCGGGATATGAGTATAAACTCTAACATTTTATTAAAGCTTTTAAAGTTAAACATTGTTGTTAGGAAGTTTATACCTGTAAAAAACTCTTCTCTAGTACCTATATTTTCTCTTAGTTCTATATACAGATCATCTTCAAGTTCTTGAACTGTATGGAATAAAAAAGCTAGTATATTTAGTGAACAAAGTGTTTTAGATAGGTTTTCTTTACCATGACCAAAGTTATGGTCTAGATGATATCCTTTTGTTTTTAGTGTATTGTTATTTTCGTTCTCTATCTTCCATCTAGTTCTACCAGCTAAGGCTATATCTATAACATTATTTGAATTTAGTTCAATATCAGTTATAAAGCTATTGTGATATAGTTTTTTACCACTAGAGTTAGTCACTATAACTTCACACCAGTTTACCTCTTGTGGTGGATGTTGTGTATCTCCATTTGGATTTTTAATGGATAAACTATTGATATAGTTATATGTGAAAGTTTGTTTCTTACCATTAACCATTTTTGATATAACTTTTGTATCAATAGTTTTAAGTTCTTTTATCATATCAACTTGCTCATATAGGTATTTATGTGATGTTGTTTTAGCTACAAATATATATGAATGATTCTTTTCTAATACTTTTTTTATCATAGGTTCTCTTGAATATAAATCATCGCCTAATATAATAAGTTTTTTAGATGTTGGATTAATAAACCTATCTAACCATCTCTTTGAAGCATTAACTTCACAATCCTGTTTCTACCCTCAAGGGG
>JAYEMD010000096.1:0-14512 GCA_034717895.1 Campylobacterota bacterium
GTGAGCAAAAAGTTGTTGATGCAGCTGGTAGAATTGAGAAATTCAAAGCTAGATACGCAATGAAATAATGCTGACATTTGTTCCTGCTCCTATTGGAAACTTAGGAGATATATCCTTTAGAACTATAGAAGTACTAAAGGGTGGGGAACTTATCTTGTGTGAAGATACAAGAGTAACAAAAAAACTACTTCAACTTATCTCACAACGATACGAGATAACATTCCCAAAATTTGATTTTATAAGTTTACATTCCCATAATGAACAAAAATTCTTAAACGACGAAGCAAAACAGCTTTTTGAATCTAAAAACTGTATATATATGAGTGATGCAGGTATGCCCTGTGTAAGTGACCCCGGAAGTTACTTGGTAGATTTTTGTTTAGAATATGAAATAGAGTATGATGTACTTCCCGGAGCAAATGCCATATTAACGGCATATGCAAGCAGCGGCTTTAACGATACAAAGTTTAGCTTCTTTGGATTTCTCCCCCATAAAGGGATGAATAGAGATCAAGAGCTTCAAAAAGTTTTAGATAATGAATATTTAAGTATATTATATGAATCACCTCACAGACTTTTAAAACTATTAAAACAGCTTAATGATTTAGCCCCAGATAAAGAGATATTTCTAGCAAAAGAACTTACAAAAAAATTTCAGACAAGATATAAAGGGGTGGTTTGCGATATTTATGAAGAGCTTAAAACAAAAGAGATAAAAGGTGAATGGGTTGTGGTAATAAAAAATGAGTATAATGGCTCAAAAGGGGTTATAAGCTTAGATGATATAAAAGATTTAAAACTTCCTCCCAAACAAAAAGCAAAACTTATCTCAAAACTCACAGGAGAGAATGTAAAAGATATCTATAATCAACTTATAGGATAATATTATGTATTTTGTAAATAAAGAGTACAATGAAACATTAGAGATAAAAAAATCAAAATTTATAACACATATATGCCCATATAATGATTTTAACAAATTGATAGATAGATTAAAACAGGAGCATCCAAAAGGAAGACATTTCGTGTATGCTTACAGATATATTAATGAATTTGATCAGATAGTAGAAAACAGCAGTGATGACGGAGAACCTAAAGGGACAAGCGGTAAACCCTCTTTAAACGTATTAAACGGTTCGCAGCTTGTAAATTGCGGTGTAATAATTGTACGTTATTTCGGCGGTATCAGACTAGGTACAGGAGGACTTGTAAAAGCTTACAGCGATGCGGTAAACCTTGTAATAAAGAGTGCAGTGCTTTTGGAGTATGTAAAACTTACAAATAAGTCTTTGATGATCAATTACCGGCAGTTATCACAAATAGAATATATCATTGACAAATTTCAGATCAAGATTGTTCAAAAAATATTTGATACGGATGTGAAACTTAAATTAGAGGGCTCTAAAGAGGAGTTTGCCAAGCTTGAGTGTGAACTTCTACGAGATTGTAATTTAGAAGATGAATAATTTTAACAGTTCACATATCCTTTTTATTGCCTTTTTATTAGGTATAAGTTTACTGCTTAATATCTACTTTATAACAATATTTTTTGCAGGAGTAGTATTTATGGCATTTATCACCTGTATCCAAAAAGAGTATTATTATAAATTGATTTTAGTTGTTTCATTTTTTCTACTGATTGAAACAATACACGGTCTTAAACCTTTTAGTTTGACTGTTATATCGTTTAGTGTATATTATCTTATTATACCTCGTATAAAACATATATTTTCACAATCAGGTGTTTCTGATCTATCTTTTTTAATGAGTTTTTACCTATTATTTTATATCTATACGGGTGTAGTTTCAGGTTATAGTATAGATAACTCTATATTGTTTATTGTTAATTTTATAATTGATAGTTTAATTATCGGATTTTTAATATGAGACTAAAACTTATTATAGGATTTATTGTTTTAATATCCTTATTGCTTTTGTCAAGAGTATATTATTTGAGTATATTATCCCATGAGCGTTTTGAGAAGCTTTCCAAAGAGAATTATATAAAAAGATTCTACACCACATCCTCTAGGGGGGCTATAAAAGACAGAAACGGAAAATATCTTGCTATAAATGAGGTGGGATTTAGTATAAAGGTAAAGCCGCATTTAAGAAGTAAGAAGAGATTTGCTACAGTTGAAGATATATCTAAATTGGTAGTAAAGCATTTCCCTCAGTTTAAATATGAAAAACTGTTAAAAAAATACAAAAGACTTGATTCTGCATATAAGCATAATTTTGTCACCTTGGTGGACTATATACCATATGATGATTTTTTTAAACATTACACGGTATTTAATTCAAATGATAATATAGAGATAGCCTCGGTAACCAGAAGAAAATATATATATAAAGATGTAGCTGCACATATTCTTGGATATATGGGTAAAACTACACAAAAAGATATAGAACATGACAGTTACAGTAAGTATTTTGAAAAGTCCGGTAGAACAGGGATTGAGAAGTATTACGATAAAATGTTAAGAGGAACTGTAGGGTATCAGGATGTTCAGGTTAACTCATTATATGAAAAGCTAAAAGTGATAGATGAAGTTAAAGCAAAGCATCAGGATATATCTCTAACAATAGATATTGAACTGCAAAAGTATATTCATAATTTGTTTAGGAAAAAAGCGGGGGCAGTAATTGTTATGGATATTAACAGCGGTGAGCTGTTAGCGGCGGGAAGTTTCCCTGAATTTGATAATAATATTTTTGTAAACGGTATAAGTCATAAAAACTGGCGTAAGATACAAGATGATTTTAACCATCCTTTCACTAACAAACTTATAAACGGACTTTATCCCCCGGGATCTGTTATGAAAATGGGAGTTGCGGTATCCTTTCTTGAAAATAAGATAAATCCCAATTTTAAAGTATATTGTACCAGTGATCTTCAATTAGGAAGCAGGAAGTTTAGATGCTGGAAAGAGAAAGGGCACTATACTACCGGTTTTATTAAAGCTATAAGGGAAAGTTGTGATGACTTTTTTTATAAGGGAAGTTTGAAAGTAGGGATAAATAATATACATCAAACCTTGGACAGGTTCGGTATAGGTAAAAAAACAGGTATAGACCTTCCGAATGAATTTAGCGGTATAAATCCAAACAAAGAGTGGAAAATGCGTGCAAGAAAAAAACCTTGGTATGTGGGGGAAACGGTTGTTTCATCTATAGGTCAGGGGTTTATCACGGTAACACCAATGCAAATAGCAAGATATACGGGAGCAATGGCAAATAATAAACTACAAACACCCCATTTGTTAAAAGACGAGAGTTTAATAGAGACTGTAGATACCAATATAAGTGCAAGAGATCTTAAAATAGTAGATAAAGGTATGTTTGAAGTTGCCAATCATCCTAAAGGTACGGCTAGCAGATATGTAAAATCTAAGATAAAAATCGGTGCAAAAACCGGAACGGCACAGGTTGTAGGTATTCCTCAATCTGAAAAGAAAAGGATGAAAGAATATGAGTTGGAGTATTTTAAAAGATCTCACGCTTGGCTTACTACTTTTGGTCCATATAAAGATCCACAATATGTTGTGACAATTATAGTTGAACACGGTGGACACGGTGGCCATGCCGCAGGTGGAATTGCAGGAAAGATATTTGATAAATTGTTAGAATTAGGCTATATAAAGGAAAAAAGATGAAAAACTATGAAAATATGATAAACAGCATAAGAGGTTCGAGATATATCTTAATAATAACACATATCAACCCTGATCCGGATACTATATCTTCAGCTTTGGCTTTAAGTAATTATCTTTTTGAAAATAATATTAAACACAAGGTATTCAACAAAGAGGGGAAACTCCCTTTTGCATTAAATTTTCTTTCAAGATTTGATAAGATAAGCGATCAACTTCCAAAATTTTACGATCTAGTTATTTATCTGGATTGCGGTGATAAATTTAGAGCAGGGGATATGGTGCTGGATAATAATGCTAAGGTAATTAATATTGATCATCATCAGTCAAATGATAATTTTGGTGATATAAATATCGTTGATGATAAAAAAGCAAGTACAGCCGAGGTATTATATGAGTGTTTTGAATATAATAATATGAATATATCCAAAAAAACGGCAGAGTGCTTATATGTGGGGATATATGATGATTCAATTGCTTTTACCACTCCAAGAACAAATGCAAGAACATTTGAAATTGTAAATAAACTTGCACAAACAGGTATAAGTATAGGCAATATAGCTAATAATCTTCTTAGACGTGATTCTTTGGCAAGATATAGAATAATGCCTAAAATATTAGCTACCTTAGAGCTTCATAGTGAAGGTAAACTAGCCACTGTATATTTGGATGATAATTGGCTTTCTCAAACGGGTGCTGATATATCTGATTGTGATGATGTTGTTAATATGATTTTAAATATTGCAGTTGTTAATGTAGTGGCATATTTTAGAATAAAGAACAACAAAGTTAGAGTTTCTCTGAGAAGTAAAGGGGATTTTGATGTTTCCAAAGTGGCTGAAAGCTATAATGGAGGCGGTCATAAAAATGCTGCAGGGTTAAGTATGGATACACTTAGTATAGATGAAGCAAAAGAGTTATTGATAGAAAATGTTAAAACTTACATCTAATATCAAACTCTTCTTGTTCTATATTTGATATATTTAAATCCAATTTTGTCTCTTTTTGTATAAGTTCTTTCATCTTATTTTGAGTATCATTATTGTTAAAAGGTCCTAAATATATCATTGTTCGACCTTCTTTATTTTTACAAATAGATATTCTTGCTTTGGTATCATTTACTTTTTTGATAAATTCTTTAAATAGCTTGTATTTTAAACTTTTAACCGTAATAAACTTTAGCTTACCGTCATCAATTTGCTCATTTTTAACAACTGTACTATTATTCTCTTTTTTATAGGCAGGATCTGTAAACTCTGTTCTTCTTTCTATTTGTGGCTCTTTTTTATCTATAAAGATGTTTTCCTCTTTATTTTTAGCTGCAAACTTTGCAAGTTCCTCTTCACTATGCAGTTTGGATAATCTTTCTTTCTCTTTTTGGTTTTGAATCTCTATCTCTTCTTTATTCAGGATATAATATTTTGTAAGTGTATGTAACTGCTTATTTAGTCTTTTTTTATCTATATCACTCTCTTTAAAATCTGTCTTTTTCTCGGTTTTATATTTAACAATTTCAATACCTTTTTGTTTAGTTGTGTTTGTACTATTGGTGTCAACAATAGGTATCTCTTTATCAAATGCTCCCGTAAAATAGAGTATAACACCTGTAATTATTGTAATAGCTAATAATGCTGCAACGATTATAACAATAATTTTTAATTTATCTTTTTTAGGCTGATCCTCTTCATCTTTTGTTGATTCAATATCTTCTGTGTTTTCTTCGTTTGTTTCATCATTTTGCGGTTCCGGTATATTTGTAACTTCTTTTATTGGATTATCCTGGTCACTGTTTACAATCTCTTCTTCTTCCTCTACTTCTTTCTCTTCCGCAGGCTCTTCATAATGTGTTTGTTCACTTTTTGATATTTCTGTTAAAAAGGGTATCATATTCTCTTCAAAGTTTATAAATAGGGAAAGTTCTTTACCGTCTAAACTAAGTAAGAATCTAAAAGTATTTTCAATATTAACAAACTCTTCACCTGTTGTAATGGTATTTGATACAATACTGAACTTTCCATTATTTAAATCTTCAAATTCAGAGCCGTTTATAGTTGTTACAAGTGATCCTGAAATATTTGAAGCAACTTCCCCCATAGCATCAGATATATCTTCATCAATGGTATCAATAGGTTCACTTTCGTCTGCTATCATTTTATTGAAGATATATGAAGCCGTATGAGCAGGCAATATATACTGCCATGTGGAGATAAGATCGTTGAATTCAAATTTGGATTCTATTTTTAAAATATTTAGATTTTCTAAATCTTTAGGATGAGCTTTTGTAGTTTCTTCCAGTTTTGTATCTAATGATAAAAGACCGTTAATTGTAGAGCAAAGGCCATCTTGAATAAGTTTAGATAAATCTGTTGCCATTATTTAGTTTCCATTTTCTTTTTTAGTCTATTTTCACGTTGTTTTTCAAGTATTTTTTCTTTATTTTTCTTATAGTATTCTCTTCGATACTCTTTTAGTTCTTCTTTTTTTCTTTCACGATACTCTTTGTCATATTCAAGTCGTTGATCCTTATGTTCATTATAATAGACCTTTTTTTTATTTCTGTATTCCTCTATTTTTTCTCTTATTAGCTCTTCTCTGGATTCAATATGCTTTTTTTGTTTTTTGGCAATCTCTTTTAATTTTTCAGCAAAGTTTCCACCAAAAAGTTCAACTTCATAGTTAATGGAATCTACTTTTTTATTACTTGAATCTTGACTTTTTAAAAGTTTAGTTTTTAGATAGTAAGCACGCTTCTTTTTTTTATGTGCCAAAAGATTTGCTTCACGTCTTTTTTTTAACTCTTCTAAATCCATTATATTTAATCACTTACCTATTTTTTAAGTTGATTTACCGTTTGCAACATCGTATCCGTGGTACTTATAGATTTAGAGTTTGCTTCATATGCTCTTTGTGCCGTTATTAGATTAACCATCTCTTTTACAAGTTCCACATTTGATGATTCTGTCATACCTTGAGTAAGTTTACCAAGTCCGTCTATCCCCGCAACACCCTCTTGAGGATCACCTGAAGCATCTGTTGCTAAATAAAGATTAGACCCTTGAGGAGATAATCCTGCAGGATTTATAAAACTTACAATATTTATCTGTCCAAGTTGTTGTATGGCACCTGCACTGTCCATACCGGTAACCGTACCGTCTTCAGAGATTGATATATTTGTAAATTCTGTCCCTATAACTATCTCAGGATCTAGTTTAAACCCTTGACCGTTAACCATAGCACCCTCTGAGTCAAGTTTAAACTCACCGTTTCTGGTATATGCAGTTTCACCGTTGGGTGTTGTTATTTTAAAGAAACCTTTTCCTGAAATAGCTATATCTAAGGGATTTCCGGTTTCTTTTAGACTACCTTGGAGGAAATTCTTTTGAACACCGGAAAGTTTAACTCCAAGTCCCACATCTATCCCTGTTGGATTGTTTGTATCTACAGAAGTTGCCCCGCCTGCATAGTTCATTGATTGATACATAAGGTCTTGAAATTCTGCCCTGTCTTGTTTGAATCCAGAGGTATTGACATTTGCAATATTATTTGATATTACATCAATATTACTTTGCTGTGCCGTCATCCCTGATGCAGCAGTATATAATCCTTTTATCATTTTAAATCCTTGAATACTTTTATAGTTAGATTTTACTAAAGTTTAGATTAAATATATATAAATGATATTCCTTATAATATAAGATTGGTTTTAATAAATATTTTGTATAATGTAGCTGGAAAATTTAATATTAACAAAAATAAAGGGATAGTATGAGAATATTAATTGTAGACGATAGTTCAACGATGAGAAGAATTATAGGAAATGTTGTTCAGCAGCTAGGTGTTGCAAAGGATGATTTTGACGAGGCGGAAGATGGCGTTGTTGCATGGAAACTTTTAGAAACAAATGGTCAATATGACGTAATTCTAACTGACTGGAATATGCCGAATATGAACGGTCTTGAGCTTGTTAAAAAGATTAGAGCAGGGGGTGTACATCAAAAAACACCAATTGTTATGATTACGACTGAAGGTGGTAAAGGTGAAGTTATTACTGCATTGAAAGCCGGTGTTAATAATTATATAGTTAAACCTTTTAGTGCCGATGTGTTAAAAGAGAAGCTTGACGGATTAGTTAAGGGATAAAAAATGAGTATGAGTCAAGAGGAGATTGAAGCACTTATGAACGGTGTGGGTGATCTTGGAGGTGATGAATCTTCTGATAATGCAGATGCTGAAGAAGAGGTAGCTGTTGAAGAACCTGCGGAAGCAAAAACTGATGAAAATATAGATGACATTTTAGAAGGCATTGAAGGAATTACCAACGACTCTGATGAAGAAACGAATATAGATGATATTCTTGCCGGAATTGACGGTATTACAGAGGATGAAGCCCCTTCCGAGGAACCAAGTAAGCAGAGTCTTTCTGAAGCAGTAACGGAAAATCTTGAAGAGCTGATAGATGAAAGCAAGTATCCTTTACCCGTAGAAAATGAACATAAAGTTGTAAATCAATTAAATGAAGTAGCAGAAGACAGTGAACAGAAAGCTTCACAGATTTTTGATGTTTTGAGCTATATATTAGATGAGAATAATGAAGTACAGAATTTTAACAAAGATAGTTTAGAGTTTGTTAAGAAACAGTCAGTTTTATTGGAATCGTTAGCAAAAAAGTTTCCAAATATAGATGTATTTAAAGAAAATCTTGAATTGGCACAAAAAACACAAGAATCTGTAGAAAGTTTGAACTCAAAAGTTGATGCTGAAAATATGAAAATATTTGAAGCGATGGAGCTTATGCAGTATCATGATATAAACAGACAAAAAATTGAAAGAGTTATGTCCGTAATTAGAAAGCTTAGTGATTATCTAAACGGTATCTTTGAAGATGACTCAGGGAAGCCTGAAGTTCAAATTGCAAAACATATTTCAGGTGATTCTTCAGAAACAGTTCAAGATGAAGATTTAGATGCATTAATAGCAGAATTTAATAATTAGAAGGAATATTGTATGACACAAGGTACCCATCCATTAGCAGCAAATATGATTAATCAATTAAATAGAGTAGATACTATTG
The DNA here is from genome assembly GCA_034717895.1 of Campylobacterota bacterium. GTDB lineage: Bacteria > Campylobacterota > Campylobacteria > Campylobacterales > Arcobacteraceae > JAIOSF01. The sequence continues at coordinate 8,725 of JAYEMD010000096.1, forward strand.
CTAATAATATTGCTAACGTAAATACTGCCGGATTTAAAGAAGAGCGTTTAACAGAAGGTTCTTTTAACAGGTATCTTGAAGAGGTAAAAGAAAATAAAAAAGAGATCAATGATGCAAGTATGGTTATGAATACTATCCCAAAAATAGATAATAACTTTATTAACAGTAAGCTTGGCTCAATAGTACAAACGGGTAATGATCTTGATTTTGCCTTGAGTCAATTTGATAGTTTTTTCAAAGTTCAAAAACCAAACGGTGAAGTTCAGTTAACAAGAGATGGAGAGTTTAAAAATATGAACGGCACTTTAATTACGCAGGACGGATACAAAGTTTTAAACAATAACAATGAAGCTATTAATCCGGAAGAGGAAAATTTTGCACAAAACATTTCAATTGTAAGAACAAATTATGATAATATAGCAAAAGCCGGAAACAACAACTATAATATAAAAAACAATGAAAAGATTTCTCCCGTAGAAAATGCACAGAGTCATTTAATACAAGGTGCAGTAGAAAAAAGTAATGTTAACAGTGTTAGATCAATGGTAAGTCTTATCGATGCACAAAGAAGATTTGAACAAGCACAAAAAGCTGTTACGGGAATAGATGAGATAAATAAAAAAGTGATAGATGAAATTGGAAATGTTAGGTAACTAGAGTATGGAACCAAGTAATGTAACAGAACTATTATACAAACAATTAAATTTTAGAGGTGAAAGACAAAAAGTAATTTCATCAAATATTGCAAATATAGATACACCGGGTTTTAAAACAAAAGAGCTGGCATTTAAAAATGAATTGGAGAAATCCAATCAAGAAAATGAATTGAAAATGAAAACAACTCATAGTATGCATATAAGTACCTCTTTTGATAAAAACGACAAAAGCGATTATTCTAAGTATGAAGTAAAAGGTTTAGAGGAACAAAATGACGGAAACAATGTTAATCTGGACACACAAATGGGACAAATGACACAAAATAATGTAATGTTTACAGCAATACAAAATTCAATAAAAAAAGATTCTGCCTGGTTTAAAACCGTTATAGATTCTTCCGGCAAAAACTAAATAGGCTATTAGGTAAATATGGATCAAATTCTTAAATTCATCAACAATTTAAACTCTGCACAAAGAGCTGTAATAATAGGTGGTTTTTCAATATTATTTTTATTTTTGTTAGGTCTATTAATCTATTCAAATTTAAAATCAAAAGATGAACAATTAGCTTATACGGTAGCATCCGGATTGACAAAAAATCAAGTGATGCTGGCAAGTAATGAACTTGAAGCATCAGGAATACCATATTCAGTTATCGGTAACGGTAATAATTTAACTATAAAAACAAATAAAATAAATGTAAACGTTGCAAAGATCAAGCTTGTGACAAGTGAAGCAGCTACAACAAAGCATAGCGGTTGGGAAATTTTTGATAAAAGTTCTCTAGGGACAACAAATTTTGAAAATAAAGTTAAATATTTAAGAGCACTAGAGGGTGAACTTGGAAGATCATTAGAGTCACTATCCGGGGTTATTGCAGCAAATGTTAAAATAGGAATACCAAAAGAATCTGTGTTTACCCAAAGAAAGATACCGCCTACCGCATCTGCTGTTTTAAGTTTAAGAGACGGTATAGTATTAACCGGAAAACAAATAGAGGGTGTAAAAAACTTTATAGCTTCTGCAATACCGAAATTAAAACCTGAAAATATCAAACTAATAAACCAAAACGGATCTTTATTAGAGCAGTCACAAGAAGATATTGACAGTTTAAAATATATTCAGCATGAAAAATATAAAAGTAAATTAGAAGCTGATTATCAAAATAAAATTGTTGAGTTATTATCTCCCTTTATAGGATATGAAAGAGTTGTTGCAAAAGTATCTATTGAGCTTGATTTTACAAAGCAGGAGATAAGCCAAGAGATATTCGAGCCTGAAGGGACTATAAGAAGCCAACAATCAACAGAATCAGCTGCAACAGGTGAAGAGAAAGAGACACAAAACTCTGGAGTACCGGGAGTACAAAGTAATATACAAAACCCTGATGATGATGCCAATTCCATTAAGTCAAAAACATCAAAAGAGGAAGCAAAAAACGTTACAAACTATGAGATCTCGAAAAAAGTAATAAATCAAAGAGATAATGCTTATGCGACAATTTCAAAAGTAACAGCTGCAGTTACATTTGACTCATCTGTATTGGAAAAACTGGAAAACAAAGAGGAGTTCTTTCAAAACTTAAATTCTATAGTCCAAGAAGCAATCGGTTATAGAGATAACAGAGGTGACAGGGTTACCGTAAAGGCATTTAAATTTCTAGGACTAAAACCGTTAGGGGAAGAAAGCGATAGTAATGTTTCCGACGAGTCCGGAATTGGTTTACTAGCTGCAAAATCTATGATTCGGGATTTTGGAGAATATATACAATATATTATCGCTTCTATTTTATTATTTGTTTTCTATAAAAAATTTATCGCAAATAATGAGATAATGTTATTTGACTCAGATAACTTACAAGCAGCAGAAGGTACAGCTGAATCTACAGGATACGAAGATAGTCTTGATAGTTTTAACGCGGATACCGAAAACAATCGATTAAAAGCAAAATTAAAAAGCCAAATATTAAATAATATTGAAGGTTTAGATCCTGAAGAAACTGCAAAATATCAAATTTTAATAGAAGAGCTTGATACTGCGGTGTCAAATAATCCAGATGATGTTGCAAAAATGATTGAAATGCTTCTTACAGAGGGTGATAGCGCTCTGAAGCCGCAAACTTAGGAGATTTAGATGAAAGAATCTAGTTATGATCTATTGCAGGGTATGCCCATGCTTGAAAAATGTGCACACTTTTGTGTACTTATAGGTGAAGAGGCAACTGTAAAAATATTTCAGAATTTGCCGAAAAATATTGTTGAAGATCTATCTACTCAAATAACACAGATAAAGACACTGGATAAAGATACCTCTTTAGCAATATTGGAAGAGTTTCACCTATTTATAAAATCAAATAAATATATAAGTAGCGGTGGATTTGAATATGCAAAAGATATTTTATACAAATCTTTGGGTAAGGCAGAAGCTGATGCGGTTCTTGCAAAGCTGGCAAGATTACAGGAAGCCAAATCATCTTTTGCTTACTTGGATAATATTGATCCAAAACAATTGGCTGATTTTATTAAGGATGAATCACCTCAAACCATTGCTGTTGTATTGGCACATATGGATCCAAGTGATGCTTCGGAAGTATTAGCAAAGCTAGATGATAGTTTAAAAGTAAAAATAAGTATGCAGATGGCAACTATCAAAGATGTTTCACCCGCTATTGTTAGATCGATGTCAAATGTACTTGAGAAGAAACTTGAATCACTATTGGCTTCTATTGTTACGGTGGGCGGTGTAAAAACGGTGGCAGATATGCTAAATAAGATGGGTCCTAAATCAGCAGATATATTAAATAATATAACTGGTATTGACCCTGTGCTTGCATCTAAAATAAAAGAAAATATGTTCGTATTTGAAGATCTGTTGGCTTTAGATCAAAATGATCTTATGAAAGTGCTTGGAAATGTAGAAACGGAAGATTTAACCGTTGCGTTGAAAAACTCACCTCAAGAGGAGATGGATCTAGTCTTGGGTGCTATGAGTCAAAGGGCAAGAGACAGGTTCAACGAAGAGTTTGAACTTTTAGGTAAAACTAAAATAAAAGATATTGAAGATGCACAGAAAAAAATACTAGAAGTCGCAATGAGACTGCTTGAAAGCGGTGAAATTGAAAGAGCAGATGAGGAATAATGATGGATGAGATAAATAATGTATCAACAACCTCAAAAGTTGTAAAAAATACGGATGCAGTGCAGCCTTTAGAGTTAGGAAGCTTTGTAAATAACACAGCAACTAATCAAACTGAACAGATGGCAAAAGTGGCGACGTTAAAAGAGAAAAAAGAGGAAGATATTTCTCAAAAAGTTCTTCAAGAGATTATGAATATACAAACTCATATACGAAACGTTGAAGCAAAAGTTACTAGTATAGAAAATGATGCCGTAAAAGGTAAAGATCTTGACCAACAGTTAATACAAGCATTAAAAGATCTAAAAAACTATTCATCTTTTTTTGAGCAGGCAGCATTTCAATTTGAGAATAAACTTTTAAAAACTTCACTTTCAATTGCTCAAAAGATCATAGGGATAGAGGTTAGTCAGAACTCTTCACAAATAGCTATGGAAACTATAAAAAGTATGCTAGACAAGATTAAACAATCTTCAAAAGTATCTATACACTTAAACCCTAAAGATCATATGGTTGTTCAAAATCAAGTAACTTTTGAAGCACACGTTACTTTAATAGAAGATGCTAATGTAGCACCGGGCGGCGTTGTTATAGCAAGTGATCTTGGGAACTTTGACGGTAATGTTGAAGCAAAAGTAAACACAATGTTAGAAGCTCTGGACGGTGTTGTATAACTTACCAATTCTTAATTTTAATATAAATTGATAAATTTTTATTAAACCTCCCATAATTATTATACAAAATTATAATTTTTGTGTTATAATTTAGCAAAAATTCAAAAGATTTACTATTATGGAATTTACAGAAAAAGATTATGAAACTTTAGTCGACACAGAGATTGTTGTTGATGTTATGTTAGGACATACAGATATTACTGTTAGAGATTTTCTAAACTTCACCGAGGGTGAAGTTTTAACTTTGAATAAAGTTGCAGGAGAGGGTGGAGATATATTTGTAAACCAAAGAATAATAGGAACGGGTGACATAATAGTTATAGATGAGAAATTGGCTATTAGAGTGCAGGATGCAATGGATTATGAAAATGTTGTAAACTTTTTCTTTGATGAGAAATCATCAATATAATAAAGGATATTATATGGCAATAGATAACGTACAAACAAACACACAAGTTGACAATAACGGGAACTCGTATACCTCTTCGGTAAGTAATGATAAACTTACTAATGATGATTTTTTAAATCTAATGATACAAGAATTAAAAATGCAAGATCCAACAAAACCGATGGATAGTGACAGAATGATGGATAATCAACTTAAAATGTCTACAATAGAAGCAAATCTTGACATGACAAAATCAATGGAGGCACTAAAAGCATCATACCAAGTCTCTTCATTGTCAACTGCCGCGAATTTGATTGGTCATATTGTAGAAGATGGTCAGATTGGGGATGACGGTCTTTCAAAATCATATAAAGTTGATACGATTGAATCATCTGAGGGTGAATTGTATGCCAATGTTAAACAAATGATTGGTTTGTCAGACAATATCGAAGATTCAGAAGGTAATGCTATAGATTATGATACAAATGGATTTATATATATAGACGGTGAAAAAACTGAACAAAGGCTTGCTTTTACCGAAGATGGAAGAGTATTAGTTAACAGTGAAGGAAATGTTGCATTATTGGATGAAGACGGTGAAATTATAGAGGAGAATGCAGATTTCAATTATGCCGGCAGTAGTGTTGTTTACGGTGATATTGAAACATTACCTTTAAGCTCAATAGTTAAAGTTAGATAAGAAGTTATTCTTATCTATTTTAATGTACAGATATAAGTTATTGCTTGAATAATTTATATTTGAACATTAAATGTTCGTAAAATAGAAGAGATTTTATTTTAGTTTAAAAAAAGGATTTATTATGGTAGGATCATTATGGACGGGTATCTCTGGATTATCTACACATCAAGCAGCGTTAGACAACGAGTCACATAATATTGCAAACGTTAATACAATTGGATATAAGTCTTCAAG